>JAZBOS010000127.1 GCA_036351255.1 Bacteroides sp. | reverse complement strand
TCTTTGGGTTGGGCAGTGGGTTTTCCCTTTATCCCAGGAATGTTTTTGCGTATTATATTGATCAGGATTCACTTGTCCGTTCGCCAGAATCGTTTTACCGAATTAACGGTATTTTACAAGCCGATATCAATGGAGACGGGAAAAAGGAGATCATGCTCTCGGGTCAGGCAGCTGCCAATGTTTCCCCTTCACTGGCAAAATACCACGACTACAGCAATTGGATTATGGTGCTCGACCATAAGCTGGAATTTTTGTTTAAGCCCATTGAGATACCAGGGCGGACCAATTTTCTTTTTCCGATGCTCATTGAAAAAGGAGAAGGAAAAGAATTAAAAAGTATTGTTTTAGACAAACAGAACAATGGAAACGCAAAAATATATTCATTTAACCTGGGGGGACAGGTAACAGAAATAAAGGAAGTTGGAATGAAAGTTGGCTCCTTTTTTAATTCATACGATCGAAAAGGAAAACTCATCATCATTTTTTCAAACTCCTTGGATGGAAGCTCAATCTATGATTACACCTCCAACAAACTTAAACATTTTTCCAAAGGATATCTTGGTCTAGTAAAACACCTTGACTTTGAAGGAGACGGTTCCATTGAAACGGTTGCTTATAATCCTTTGCAGGGAGAAATACAGGTTTTTCGCCAGGGAATGAAAAATCCGGCGGGTATAGAATTAAATAATCCTATTGTAAACTCTTTTATTGTCTCTACCAAAGAATCCACCACTTCCCCCGCTCAGATCAGCCTTCAAATCGGTCAGGATCATTACTTATTAAATTACGGCCCCAACCCGGCCTATTACCTGAACTTCCTGTATTTTCTGCTGATCTATGCTGGGATGATTGGTTTTGCTGTGGCCACCCGAAAGGCACAGCAAAAGCAGTTTCAGCGCCGGCTGGATACCGAGAAGAAAATCACCGAGCTGCAGCTCAGCCTGTTAAAGAACCAGCTGGATCCGCATTTCACGATCAATGCGATGAATGCCATCCTCTACCTGGTCAGCCATAACGAGAACGAGAAGGCCCATGAAAATATCAAGCGCTTTTCGCGGCTCTACCGCGCATTGTTGCTTTCGGCTGATGCCCCTTTGCGCAGCCTCAGGGAAGAGCTGGATTTCTGCCGCGATTACCTGGAGCTGGAAAAGGCGCGTTTCGGTGATGCCTTCAGCTTTTCCATCGAGTTGGCCGAGGGGGTGGATATGGAGCAGCAGATCCCCAAAATGATCATCCAGACCCATGCAGAAAATGCCGTAAAGCATGGGTTGTCGGGAAAGGAAAAAGACGGGCTGTTAAAAATAAACATCAGCCCGCTGCCCGATGGCCTGCAGATCAGCATCACAGACAATGGCGTGGGTCGTAAACAGGCGGCAGAAAATAAAAGCGGCTCCACAGGCAAAGGGCTTGCAATTATGAAAGAATTTTATAACCTTTACAAAAAATATTATAAAAAAGATATCTCTGCCGACATTCAGGACCTGTTTGACGAAGAAGGCAGGCCATTGGGCACAAGGGTAATCATCAGAATCAGCCGTCATGAAGAAAGCATTTGAGATGTATGAGCCGGCCGTCACCGCCGCCATTGTGGACGATGAGCTGCACGCCATTGAAGAACTGAAGAAACTGCTGACCTATGAGCCGGGCATCGAGGTCCTGGCCACCACCCACGAGCCCGAAAAGGCCGTGGAACAGATCCTCAAGGCCAAGCCCGACCTGGTGTTCCTCGACATCCAGATGCCCGGGGTCAATGGCTTTGATGTCATCCGCGGACTGAAGGAAGCCAGCTTTGAGCCCTCTGTGATCTTCGTCACTGCCTATGACAATTACGCCATCCAGGCCATTAAAACCGCCGCCTTCGATTACCTGCTCAAACCCATTGAAAAACGCGAGCTGCAAAAAAGTATCCAGCGCTTTTTCGACTACTACGCCAAAGAAGAACGAACGGCAAAGTATCTTAACCTGCTCGAAAACGTCGATTACCAGCGCAAGATCAAACTGTCGAATGCCGGGGGCTTCATCCTGGTCAACCTGGCCGACATCATCTACATCCAGGCCGACTGGAACTATGCCAAGGTCTTCACCGCGCCCGATAAATACGAGACCGTCACCATGAACCTGGGCACGCTCGAAAACCTCCTGCCCGACAAAGGCTTCATGCGCATCAACCGCTCGAACATCATCAACCTGAGCTACCTCACCCGCGTCAAACGCCTCGCACGTAAATGCTTCCTGATGAAAGACGAAAAGGAGTATGAGTTTTGTATTCCCATCACCAGGATCAGGGAGCTGGAGAAAAGATTATAAAAAAAAGGCGCGATCCCTCGCGCCTTTTGCTTGTTTTCATCATTGCAGAATCAAATGCCTTCTGCTTCTTACTTTTTACTTCTTCTTACTTCCTTCTGGTCAACAGTTTACTTCACATACTTAAAGGTTAAGCGATAGTGGTTCGGCTGATCCTTTTCAAGGGCTTCCACCAGTTTATCTTCGATGGCTGAGATGCGGTTTTCAACATACACACGCAGTTGAGGATCATTGCTGGTAGCCACCACGGTGGGGCCTTCTTCGCCTTCAAGCAGGTAGATATCTACCACGCCATCCATTTTCATATCCAGGGCAAAGCCCGGGTAGGTGATTTCCTTTTTAACGAGTTCAGAAAGACTTGAATTTGCGGGGCCTTTTGGACCAGCAAGCGAAATGGTGGTTGCAGCTAAAAGCATTAAACTTGCGAGAACGATTCCTTTTGTTTTCATGGTTTTTGTGTTTAAAAAGTGAGCATTAGGTTTCTGCCATAATGCCTAACGAATGGCGTGCCAAAAAACATATCATTCACCAAATCAAACATTTAAAAAATTTCTAAACCCCTCCTGACTAAGGACTCCCTTATTTCTTGCCCTTTTGTTTTCCTGAAACCGGACAGAAAGTGTACGATAACGGACATCGTTTTTTGCTGAGATCATTCAATTCAATGGGTTATTCAATTGTCAACCAATGATCTAAAACAATAAAAAGAAGAAAGGGCCTGATAAAAACAGGAGAGCCGTTGCATGCAACGGCTCTCCAAAAAAAGAAGAATTCCCTAATGTTTCAGAAGCTAATTCTATTTATGTGCGATCGGATCGGCATTCCCATCGGGGTCACCCACGGCATTTCCGTCAGTGCCAACATTCCCCCAAAGCAGCAGACCTGCCACGTGAGGTGAAGCCATGGAGGTGCCGCTCATGGTGGTGTAGCCCCCGCCCTTATAGCAGGAATAAATGCTAACCCCTGGTGCAGCGAAATCCACCGGGGGATTCCCATAGTTTGAGAAATAAGCCCAGGCATCATTCGTGCCAACGGCTGAAACCGTAAAAACGTTAGCATGATTAACCCTTGCAGGGCTTTTGGTACTGGCAAGCGTAGATTCGTTTCCGGCAGCCAGGGCAAATTTTATGCCTTTGCCGGCCGCTGCAAGAACGGCATTGTCAAGTTCAGTATAAGCAGGTCCACCCAGACTCATATTGGCCACATCGCCAGATGTAGCATTGGCAGACACATAGTCCACCCCGGCAATGATGGTGGAATAGGCACCGCTGCCCCGGCGGTCAAGGACCTTCACGGCAACGACTTCTGCACCAGCAGCAACACCTACCACTCCAATGGTATTGTTGATGGCAGCGATGGTACCAGCCACGTGTGAACCATGGCCATTATCATCATTGGCAGAGGAAGTCCTGGGTACAAAGGTAGCGCTCAAAGCATTATTCACATTCAGATCGGGGTGATCCAGGTCAATGCCGGTATCGATCACCCAGGCCTTGTGAGAACCAGTATAAGCTTGGCCTCCTCCAACGCGATCTA
>JAZBOS010000126.1 GCA_036351255.1 Bacteroides sp. | reverse complement strand
CGGAAAGAGTCCTGAAGATGTTGCCCTCAGGATTGCTGCCCAGGTCCTTGGCAAACCATTTCCCGAAAAAGAAATTCCAGTAGATGTCGCCACCCTTCAACAATATTCAGGAGTTTATGAAGGAGATGATGAGGTCAGACGTGCCATTTTTGTGGAAGAAGGTAAACTCTATTCCCAGCGAACCGATGGAACCCCTTTCAGGATATTTCCTTATGAAAAGGATAAGTTCTATTATGAAAATTCGCTGACCACCATTGAATTTCAAAGGGACCAAAGCGGAAAAGTCACTTCTGCCCTCTTTAAGACTGGCATAGGTGAACCTCAATCCATGAAACTTACCGACCTGCCTTTGCCTGAAAAACCAGAGGAATTGCAGCTTCCGCAGGAAATCCTGCAGCGTTATACGGGGAAATATGAACTTGCCCCCGGTTTCATCCTTACCGTTACACTGGAAGATGGCAAGCTCATGACCCAGGCAACCGGCCAATCAAAATTCGAGATCTTTGCACGGTCTGAGACCCTTTTCTTCCCCAAAGTCGTTGCCGCCACCATTGAATTCCTTATGGATGATTCCGGTAAAACCAATGCGCTGATCTTAAAACAGGGAGGGCAAGAGATGAAAGCCCCGAAGCTGGATTAAAATAAAAGAGATAAGAAAAGATAAATGAGAGGTGAAGGGTGAAAAAATGAAACCAGATAATTTTCATTTTTCATTTTTCACTTTTCATTTTTATTGAATGACTTCCATTACCCGGAAAGCTTCCAATGAGATCTGCCTCCGGATAATGTTGAACATATCCATATTGAAGGCTTCTGTGGGTTGAATGCAGGTGGCTATGAAATACACTTCACCGCCTTTCTCAAGGTAGCCAACAAACCAACCGGTGTTGTGGCCTTCACGGATTGACCACCCTGTTTTTCCACTCAGGGTCCAGTCATTCTGGCTTTCTATCACCATGATTTGCTTCATCAAGTGATGGGTCTGATCGGTAATGGGCAATTCCTTAAAATAGAAACGCCTCAGAAAATCAACCTGCTGAAAAGGGTTAATCTTTGAGTTGCCTTCGAGCCAGAAGCGGTCGATGTTTTCGTGGCGAACGTCCATTGTGCCATAGCTGAGTTTGTCAAGCCACAATTTCATTTGTTCTGAACCAACTTTTCGGGCAATCTCCTGGTAACAAGGAACGCATGAAAAGTGGAAAGCCTCGCGCAGATTCAGGTCTTGTTCCCAGGCATCAAGGGCCCGCTCCTGCCCATCCCAGGGAAAGAGGGTCTGTTCATTGGCCACTCCTGTTTCCAGGGCAATAATGGTATTGGGGATTTTGAAGGTGGAGGCCGGGAGATGTCCCTGCTGACACCAGGAGAAATCATTGGAAAGCAATGTCTCTTCCCGGGCATTGTAAACCAGGATGGCGCCTTTCACGGAAGCTCCATCAAGCAGTTGTTGGAAGGCATGGAACTCCACCCGATTGTTCGCTTCACCGGATGATGTGGATGGCTGATTCTGCCTGTTGGAAGGATTACAGCCGGATAAAAGCAGTAGGATAAAAAGAAAATTGATTAGTTTTACGCCCATCGATTGTGAATGTTATTTGCTGGTAAAGTTAAGAAAAGTCAAATTATGTGTTCAGCATTGGCTGTCTTGATGCCAGCGTTTTTTTGAATAATTTTTTCTATGGATAAACAAAGAATGGTCAATGTGCTTCTTTTGCTTTTCTTGGCTTTGATGATCATCCAGGTTTATACCTTTATTCACGAATGGGCTCACGCTCTAATGGTTCAAATTTTTGGAGGTCAGGTGAATCAATTTGATGTCAACCTGTTTGGAGGGTCTCCTCACGTTAAGTTTTCCGGCGACTTTACTTCCACCCAGCGCGCCTTGATTGCAATAGCTGGTCCGATCTTGCCTGTGTTATTATGGTTTTTTCTGATGATTTTTTTGAACAAGGAAAGCCATTTGTTTTTCCAGAAGATAGCCATACTGGTTTCGATGGGAATCATGGGAACCTTGTTGCCAAACGTCATTATTCCGTTGGTTTATGAGACTGGGGGAAATGTGAGGGGTGAGGACATGGGGAAATTCCTGGCAAATACCGGATGGAACGGGTATGCCGTATCCGCCTTAGTGATGCTGATCATGGGCTTTGGCATCTGGATGTTTACCAGGAAGGTTAAGTTTGTGGAGGCCTTGAAATATGTGCATCCCATCCCAGCCTGAATTTTGATTCCAGCAAAAAATTTCTTAAATTCCATGGTCATTATCTCGGGTGACTATGGAGGAAGCCAGGCACTATACCCATCATGAGGATGGAACGATTACCTGTAAGCTTTGCCCCAACTTCTGTCGTTTGGAAATAGGGGATACGGGTCTTTGCCATGCTCGCAGAAACATACTCGGGCGCCTTATCGCAGAAAATTATGGCAGGATCACTGCCCTGCACCTGGATCCCATTGAGAAGAAACCCCTTTATCATTTTTTTCCCGGGCATCAAATCCTTTCTGCAGGAAGCTTTGGATGCAACTTCCATTGTGGCTGGTGCCAGAACAGCAGTATCTCACAGGCAGGCAGGGAGGCTTTCTCTCAGCTGAAACCTGTCACCCCCCGCAGCCTTGCTGAGAAAGCCATTGCTTCAGGGGGTATTGGACTGGCATATACGTATAATGAGCCTACAGTATGGTTTGAGTTTATGTTGGATACGGCTGTGTTGATGAAGGAAGCAGGCTTGAAAAATGTGGTGGTAACCAATGGCTATATCCAGCCTGAACCCCTTGAGGATTTGCTGCAGCAAAGCGATGCCTTCAATGTCGACCTGAAAGCCTTTAGCCCCGATTTCTACCGCAAACAGTGCGGAGCCAGCCTGGATATCATAAAAAAGAACTTGCTGGTCATCTCCCGAAAGGGAGCACACCTGGAGATCACTTTTCTTGCCATCCCCGGGCTGAATGATGACCTGGTGCTATTTCAGGAGATGATCTACTGGATAACCGGGGAATTGGGGGAGCATACACCTCTGCATATTTCGAGGTATTTCCCTTCTTATCGAACACAACAGCCTCCTGCACCATTTGAACTTTTGAAGCGGATGTATGAGATAGCCAGCCAAAGCTTGTATTATGTTTACATTGGAAATGTTCAAGGGCGATCCGGGATGAACGCCACCCGCTGTCCGGGTTGCGGAAGCCTGCTGTCTGAACGGAACAGATATGCTACCACGCTCAATGGAATCGATTCCTCCGGGCATTGTGAAAGATGTGGGAAAAAGGTTTTTGTTTTTTGAGTTTACCCGGCTTTCACCTGAATTTGTTAATATTTTCCCTTGAGATTTTGAGTTTAATGATAAGCCAAATTGTTTGAAAACGGCTTAAGCCTTGTGTAAATCATGTTTTCTTTGAAATTTAAACCTATAGAGCGAAAAGCGTAAATTCATTTGTTTGTGTTAATAAAGAAAGGTTTATTTGTAGCCGGGCAAAATATATAAGTATAGATAAAATTTTGAGCAATGAAAAAAACGATTATCATGTATTCCCTTTTAATGTTGACAACCTTTGCAATGGTTTCCATGGCGATGAGCGCAGAGGGTAAAACAACGAGAGAAAATACGGGCTTACTTTATTCCTTCAAGGATGATGCAGAATGGCATGACGACTTTGCCATAGACAATATTGAAGGTTGGATAATGAGTGACCTGGATGGTTTGGTTCCTGCAGGGCCCTTCCAGGATTATCCCAATAAGAACCAACCCCAGGCTTTTATTTTGTATAACCCATCCAAGACGAATCCGGTCAACACTTTCCCCGAGTTTCAGCCGCGCTCTGGAGAGAAGGTTTTCATGAGTATTAGTTCCAATAGTGGTCCCAGCAACAACTGGATGATTACCCGCGAGCTGGCTCCCCACGATGGCGGGCAGTTTTCCTTTTATGCCAAGGGTACCTTTGACTTTTTCGGTGATGAGCATTTTAAGGTTGGTTATTCCTTTGAAGGTACAAATCCTGAAGATTTCATATTCTTTAATGGGGGTAATCCCATTACTGCCAACTTTACCTGGACCAGGCATCAGTTTTCCATCCCTGCCAATGCTAAACACATTGCCATCGTGGGTGTTTCTTATGCCTACTGCCTGATGGTTGATGATATTGAATTCAACGCTTTTGTCCCTTATCTCGCCCCTGGTCCTGTATCCAATTTAGATGCCGAAACTGAATTAGGTGACCAAATGGCCGTCCATTTGAATTGGATCAACCCTGAAATAACGCAGGATGAAAGCCCTCTGGCAGAATTAAGCGGCATTAAGGTTTTTCGCGGGACCCATCCCATGACATTTCAACCTCTAACAGACCTCACCGATCAGGAGATTGGAGAGGCTGCCAGTTTTACTGACAACACCCTTGTGTCAACGGGCTTCTACGCTTACCGCCTGGTACCTTATAACAGTGAGGGCGAAGGTGTGCCCTCTTCTTCCCCCTTCCTTTTCCTGGATTACGAGACTACCCCTGGCGCTCCGCATACAATCATGGTAACACAAAACGAAAGCCTGCAATCGGTTGTTTCGTGGAATGCCGTTAACTATGGGGCCAATGGAGGGATGTTGCAGGACCCTGTTGTTGGTTATACAGTAACAAGAACAGCTGGCAGCCAAACGGAGACTCTGGTCACCATGCATCCTGACACCTCCTTCGTTGAAACGGAAATTCCTGACTTTAATCTTTACACCTATTCTATCGTTGCACACATCAGCGAAGAAGAGGCTGGAGAACCAGGTCTTCAGAACGCCTATTCGGGAATGGAAGCGAACCAGCAACCGGTGACCTGGGGAAAATACGAGTCTGAACAGGTATTTGAGCTGTCCCGTAATTCAATGATTTCACAGAGCATTTATACCGCTGATCAAATGGGTGAGGGTGGCCTCATCACCAGCATTGCTTATTTCAGTAACATCGGCTCAGGTAACGGATCCAGTAATTACAAGGTTTATATGAGTACGACCAACCGCCAGGTATTTGGCTCCACGCCCAGCAATGTGGTTTGGGAATACTTTGGCAACCAGAAACTTGTTTATGAAGGCCCCATCGCCTTTCAGGCAGGCCCCCGTGCCATTGAGATTGACCTCGATCAGCCCTTCTTTTATGATGCCGCCAGCGGACAAAATGTGATCATTACCGTCGTTAAGCCCCTCATATCAAGTCCTCCCAGCTTTACCGGCCGTGCTTTTTACAACACCCAGGTAGAAGGCATTCGTACCTATTACGCCATTGGCTACGGGATTGATATGAGCACCATTTCAACCCAACCTGCCTCCTGGGCCACTGAAGAAATAGGCACCATTCCCAGTATCGTAACCACAAAAGTTGAAGATTATGCCTCTTTATCAGGCATTGTTACAATGGATGATGGCACAGCCGGCCTGCAGGATGTCACTGTATCTTTGATGCCCGCCGAAGGCGATGCGGAAGCCTATCAGCAGGAGACCGTGGTAACTGCTGCCGATGGAACCTACCAGATCCCAGCCCTTTTGCCCGGGAATTATGAAGTTACCTTTTTCAAGGAAGGCTTCAATGCAGAGGTAGTATCCTTAACTGTTTCTGACAATGAAGAAAGGTTACTGAATATCACCCTTTACAATGCCGATCCGGTGGTAATCTCTGGTACTGTTTTCAACCAGGCCAGCACCCCATTGGCCAATGCCTATGTTAACCTCAGCGGGTATTCCGCTTTCAATACCGTTACGGATGAAACCGGCGCCTTCAGTCTCCAGGCTTATGGCGGGAAAGAATACCAGATTGAAGTGATCCATCCGTTATATTACTCCTACCAGGATAGCTTCACCAGTGAAGAAGAAGATTACTCCCTGGGCAACATCACCCTGACCACTGAGCCCCACAAACCAATGAACGTTGTGGCTGAGCTGGCTGAAAACGGTGCACAATTGAACTGGGAAATTCCCTATGGCCTTGACCACGAGTCCATGCTCGCCTGGGGCACCCAAACCAATGTAAACGATGGCTGGGGCTTTGGCGGTGAGGAGTTTATTGCAGGCATCCGGTTCTCCTATGTGGATTTGCAGGCATCGATTCCAGAGAATGGAAAGCTGACGCACGTAAAGGTTTATTTTAACAACCACGCCAACTTCATCATCAAGGTTTTCCAGGGCACTAACGCATCCACCCTGCTCCATTCACAAGAGGGCTTCGCAAGCGAAGAAGGCTGGTACACCTTCGAACTGGACCAGGCCATCCTCATTGACCAGACCCAGGAATTCTGGATCGGGATACATTTCCTTCCGGGATATGGTGCTTACCCAATCGGAATTGATGAGGGGCCAAACGCTCCCCTTAAGAAAGGCAGCATGCTTTACTCCGATGGGGTCTGGACCGGCATGAGCCTTACCAACAAGAACTGGAACATATACGGCATCGTCCACACAACCGTTGAAGCTGATCCCATGGGATACAAGGTCTTCAGAGGTCTTGCTGATGCTGAGCCATCCACTTGGACCGATATCACTCCCGGCCCGGTGACCGGGAACGCCTTCCTCGATACAAGCATTCAGGAAGAGGAGCCCGGCGTTTACCGCTATGGCGTCCTCGCACAGTATGGTCCTGAGGTGTTCTCTGAGATGTCCCTCTCGAATCCTTTGCCACTGGATATGATTTTCGACCTATCCCTTCTGCTCCAACCCAATGCGCTGGCTCCTGCACAGGCTTATATCCGCTTGTGGAACAACGATTACTTGTATGAAACCCACGTGGAAGACCTGGAAAGCCCTGCAAGCTTTGACGGAGTCTGGAGAGGCAACTACAACCTGGAAGTCCAGATGGACAACTATAAGCTGCTGGAAATGGAAAACCTTGCTGTTATGGAAAGCCAAACCCTGGAAGTGCCGGTTTATGAATACAAGGTCATGCCTTCTGATCTGGAAGCCGAACTAAACGAAGACGGCTCTTCAGCTACCCTGTCATGGTCGCTCCATGGTGCTTTTATCGACAATATTGAATCCTATCCCGATTTCGGGAAAACCAACATAGGCGATTACATCCTGGTTGATGGTGATGGCCTGGAAACCTATACCTACACCAACTTCTCCTGGCCCGATGCAGGCAGCCCCATGTCTTATATGGTGTTTAATCCATTTGCCACCACTCCCCCTGTTAATCTGGTAGCTTCTTCAGGGCGCCGTTACCTGGTGGCCATGGCTGGCCCTGGTGGCGCCAATGACGACTGGCTGATTATTCCGGCAGGACCCGGTACCTTCTCTTTCATGGCCAGCTCCCTGGTAAGTCAATATCCAGAGACCTTCCACGTGAAATATTCAACCACTGGAATCGAGCCTGACGACTTCACCGCCCTCCCGCAGGGCTCTGGTGTGGTTCCTCCGGTGCAGTGGACCCAGTATACGTTTGAAGCCCCCCAAGGCACAAAATACCTGGCTATCCAGTATGTCTCAAACGACACCTACTTTTTGCTCCTTGATGACCTGGAGTATCAGAAGCCGTTCGACCACGTGCAGTCGTTCAATGTGTATCTCGATGGCGGCCTTGTAGCCTCAGAAATCACTGACATGAGCCACCAGCTTACCGAACTGGAGGCCGGCACCCACCTGGTGGAAGTCGAAGCGGTGTATCATAGCGGGGTCTCTGAAAAAGCTTCTGTTGAGATCCTGGGCACTGTGGATATGGATGAACGCCTGACCGGGGACAAGCCGCAGGTCTATCCCAACCCCAGCAACGGAAATTTCAGCCTGGTGCTTCCCAAGCCTGCACAGGTCAGAATCATCGACCTCAACGGACAGCTCCTTTACGCTAACCAGCTTCCCGATGGACACAACATCATCAGTTTAGACCTGGAGCCTGGAACCTACATCATTCAGGTTCAGACAGCCGCAAGAATGATGACAGACAAGCTGATTATCAAATAAATCCCTAAGAATGGATTCGTAATCGGTAAAAATAACTTCTCTTTTTTCCGGGCCGCCTTCAGGCGGCTCGGTTTTTTTTGTCTTTTTTTAGATTCCGAAAATATCTTGTATGTCTATTGCCTTGATTTTCAATTTTTATTAAATTTAAGGGCAACAATTTCATTGATAAATCCGCAACCTTATGAAAACAAAACTACTCTTCCTTTTGTGCTTTCTTTCCTTGGTGGTTATGGCTCAATGGAGCGATGATGCCGCAGTGAATTTACAGGTTACCAACCTGCCTGGTGAAGAAGTGATCCCGAAAATCGGGGTCGGGCCTGATGGCTATTATTACATCGGTTACTTCTCCCTGGAGGGAGGGAACTACAACGTGCGCCTCCAGCGCTATGATGCCCAGGGAAACCGTCTTTGGGAAGAGAATGGCTTGCTGATCAGCGACCATCCCAGCATGACTTGGCTCACCGACTGGGATATGACCGTGGATCACGAAAACCATGCCATCCTTTCCTGGCAGGATATCCGTGAATCGGGCGACAACAATACCGTGGCTTACCGGATCTCGCCCGAGGGTGAATTCGTCTGGGGGCCTGATGGCATCATGCTTTCGAGCAGCAGTGCCTTCGATGTGTCGCCCAAGGTGGTGGTCACCGCCAGCAACAACGCTGTCTTTGCCTGGCAGGCCGATAACGTGGTCATCCTGCAAAAGATCAGCCCGGAAGGTATCAAGCTATGGGGCGAGTGGGGCATCACCCTCAGCGGAACCAATACCTATTCCTGGCCCCAACTCCTTCCCGTTGGCGAGGACGAGGTGATCCTTAAGATCTTTGATGACAGCGGGCCAGGCTGGGCACCTACCCGCCATATCCTTGCCCAGCGATACAATGCTGCCGGAGAACCTGTCTGGGACAACTTTACCGTGGTCTACAACCAGGGCACCATTCAGGCCTGGTATCAAATCGTCCCCTTTGTCAACGATGGCAACGATGGCTTCTATATGGCCTGGCACGACTTCAGCCAGTCCGGCACGGCCGCTTCTTCATGGCTGCATCATGTGGATGGCGACGGTCAGCTCCTCCTGCCCGAAAATGGCGTGCTCCTTTCCAATCGCACCAGCTTTAACCAGTTTTACCCCCAGCTGGCCAGGCCTGCAGGAGATCCCGATGTTTACGTTTACTGGAATGAAGTGACCGGCGACCAAAACCAATGGGGCATCTTCGGCCAGAAGGTGAATCCCGACGGCCAGCTGCTCTGGGGCGACCAGGGCAAGGTGATCTTCCCCGTGACCCCACAACCCTTGCTCCCGCTTTTTGCCATGCCCGTTGACGACAACGTGATCCTGGTCTACGAGCATTACTTCAATGCCAGTGAGACCTCCATCCGGGCCACCCGCCTTGACAAGGACGGGTTGTTTGTATGGGATCCCGACGAGGCCTTCATCTGTTCGGTGCAGTCCAATAAAGTGCACCCGGATATCGCCCCCTTTAGTGGCGGGCAGTGGGTGTTTGCCTGGGAGGATGACCGCTCCGGAGGCACCGACTTGTTTGCCCAGAACCTCCGCCCCAATGGCACCCTGGGCAATGCCGTAACGGAAACGGTTACCCTTACCATCACCATCACAGGAAGCGGCACCGTTGAAGTCGACGATGTGGCCTATTCCGAGCCCCTGAGCATGGAAGAAGGCACCACCGTGAACCTGGAAGCCCTGGCAGAAGAAGGCTGGCTGTTCGAAGGCTGGTCAGGTGACCTGGTTTCTGCCGAAGCCCTGACCACCATTACCATGGACAACGATAAGACCATCACCGCTACTTTTGTTGAAATTCCGGTGTATTCCCTGACTTTGCATGCCGTGCCCGAAGCGGGTGGCACGGTGGAAGGTGAAGGCGATTACGAAGCAGGTGCTGAGGTCTCCATTACCGCCACCCCGGCCGCCGGATACATCTTCCTGGAATGGGAAGATGAAGGCGGGGAGGAGTTTGGGGATATGGCCCAGATGACTTTTACCATGCCTGAAAGTGACCTGATCCTGAAGGCGGTTTTCCAGAGCACCGCATCTGTCCCAAACCTTGCCCTTACAGAGGTGCGTTTGTTCCCCAATCCTGCCTCCTCAAGGGTCACCATCCGCTCGGGAAGCCCTATCCAGACCATTCGGATCCTCGATCTTACAGGGAAAGGAGTAACCGAGATTCCAATCCCGAATGCTTCCGAAAAGGTAATAGATCTTGCAGGCATTGAAGCAGGCATTTATTTCGTTCAGGTTATTACTAGCCGCGGCATCAAAGTGCAAAAGCTTCAGGTGATAAGACCCTGATGGTTGAATAAACCAGGACAAGCTTTTTACATTAAAATCAATAAGCAAAGAGCATTATAATTCCAATTTTTAAGTTGCCAATCCCTGTTATCCGGGATTGGCAACTTTCATTGTACTATCAGATACTTTTGATCCAGGCGATGATATCCCTGATCACCTGCACGTCGGTGTTCTTTTCCTGGCTGTATTCGGCCGGGTTAGGGGTGCCCTCGCCTGAGAAGAACAGGTGGTTCAGGCCGGGATAGCTTTTCATGGTCACGTTTGCCTTGTCCCCAAGGCCTTCCTGCCAGCCTTGGTATTCCTGCATATCCACCTGGTAGTCGCGTTCGCCCTGCAGAATCAGGATGGGGATATCAAGCTGGCGGGCCGTCTCCACCTGGTCGTAATCCTTGATGTAGAGCCAGTAGCTTGCAGGGGAGTTAAGGATCGTTTCTTCACGCGGGGTGTCGGGGATAAGTGCGCCCGAACGGATCAGGGCCGCCTTCTGACGGATCTTTTCGGTCTCTTCGCGGGAGCCGTGCTGGTTGTCGGGGTCCTGGATGGAGGATAGGTATTCGTATTGACGGACCACCACGTCATAGAGTTTCCCGCTGTTACCTCCAAGGATAATGACTCCTGCCAGCTGGCCCGACTGCCTGACGATCTCAGGGGCCATCATGCCCCCCAGGCTGTGTCCCAGCAAAAAGATCCTTCCCGGGTCAATGCCTTCCATCAGTGAGGCTTGTTTTATTGCCATCACGGCATCCATGCCGGTCTCCTCCCAGGGGGTCACCCGCTCCATGTCGAGGGAGTTGGCGTGGTTCTTAGTCCGTTTCTCATACCTCAGCACGGCAATGCCCTGCGAGGCCAGCCCCCAGGCAATGTCCCTGAACGGCTTGTTGGGGCCTATGGTTTCGTCGATGTCGTTGGGACCACTGCCGTGGACCAGCACCACCAGGGGAACAGGAGTCTCACTTACCGGCATCGTAAGCTTTGCCGGCAGCCTGATGTCCCCGCAGTCCAGCTCCAGATCGGCCTCCGTGAAGCTTGTGGTGTCAGCATAAGCGGGTGGGGGGGTGAAGGACAGGGGAGGGGCGGGGACGAACTGCAGGCCTGCAATCTTCATCGAAGGATCGTAGACCACCCGCAGGGCCAGGTCCATATTCCTGAACTTGCTCACAGCCAGCACGGTGTGGTAATCCCCCGTGTCTTCGTGGATGTAGCGGATGATATGACTGAATGGTCCCACCTGCTGCTGCAGCTGGGCCCAGATGTCCTGGAATTTCATGTCGCCCAGGGCATTGCGCAGTTCTTCGGTAAAAATGTCCAGGTTATCATCGGCCGTGCCTTCCTGCATGGAAAGGATGAATTGGGCCGCACTGTTTTCATAGGCCTCAGGCGGCGCCCCGCGAAGGGCTCCGGGAAGGCTGAGGAAGATGAAAAACAAGGCAAGGAGGGATAATGAAATTGTTTTCATGGTTGAAAATGTTTTGCGATTTGGGCGTTATTGAATGACTTCCGTTTTTTTCCCGTGGATCAAGAGGTAAACGATGGGCAAAAGCCCCACGGTGTTAAAGATGGCCAGGCAGATGTACCAGACCGTTTGTTTGCGCCCGGCAGCGGCGTACATTGCGATGAGTTTCAGTATCCCGTCGAAGAGGATCACTCCGTAGACCCAGGCGGGAATGGCCCGGATCAGTTCATTAAAACTTGTTTCCATGGTGTTGCATTTTTTTAATTTAGAAAAAGAGGGTATTAAAAACTTGGTCAAAGCATTGGAAGAATAAACCGGAAAACGAGGAAGACCGAGAGGGCCTCCGCGATCAGCAGGCCGATCACAAAGCTGATCCCGGCCCGGTTGCCTTTCAGGTTGGCGCTGATGCGGTAGGCGTTATACATCAGGGCCACCATCCAGATGATGGTCAGCAGCTGGAGGGCCATCAGGTTGAAGGCCAGGAACCATTCCCAGCCTTTCAGGTCAACGGGCGTGAGGGTCCCCAGGAGCTGAGGGGGGATGGCCTGCCCTGAATCCCGGGTCAGGGTGTAGAGCAGGTTATTCATGGCCTTGCTTACGATCGCCCCGGTGCCGGTGAGGGCTGCAAGTAACTGCGGAGCCCGTGCCAGGGCCAGCGTGCCCGCCATATCCACCAGGCGTATCTTCGACGATGTAAGACCTAAAGCTAGGGGATAAAGTACCGCCAGCACGACCAACCAGCTCATGACGCTGGTGCCCAGATGAATCCAATACGAACCTGCATAATCCAGCTTCAGATCGAGCGCCCCAGGGAACCAGACATGGGTTAGGGTTCCAGCCAACGACGCCAGCACCATTAATCCCAGCCCGATCAGCAGGGCTTTTCCCCCTGCGAGGTAATCGAATGGGTTGTACCAGAACTTTTTATCACTTGTCCAGCTCATGGTTTTTCTCCCTTTGAAGTTTGCGAATATCGGCAATCAGATCATCCAGTTTGTTGCGAACACTGGGATAACTCAGCTTCAGGTGCTTCGACATCTCCTTCAGGCTGCCGCTGCTCTTCACAAATTCGATGATGAACAGCTGATCTTCCTCGCTCAGGCTGGTGAGTAATGGAAGGGAAAAAAGCCCTTCCACACGTGTATGGCAGGCCGGACATTCCAGGCTGCGTACCTGCAGCTGCCCGCTGCAGGAAGGACATTGAATGGGAATTTTTTTGTTCACGGCCGTATGGATCAATGGTTTCTTCACCTTTACAAAACGTTTGATTCTGTTTTCAAAAGTAAAACAAAAATAAATAAAATCAAATAAAAAATAAATAAAAATTAATAAATAATCAATTTTATTTAAAAATGATTTGATTTTTAGTCATTTATGATGGCTTTCGGAAAAGGCAAGATGTCCCTCAAAATCCAGAAAGAGTCTGCGTTGAAATTTTCAGGAAAATCAGGCGTAAATGCCCCAGGAAAGAAAAGGAAAACTGGCGGAAGGGGTTTCCATTAGGCGTCTCCGAACAGCAGATGGTAGGGCCGGGCGATCTGCTCCCCTAGTTGGCCAATGGAGACCATGCCATTGCCGCGGTAATATTCGTGTCCGTCGAGGTAAAGCAGGATGCCGGGAATGCTTAGCATTTGCAACTGCCCGGCCAGCTCACGGCTTTCATTGGCATCTACCCGGATTACCCTGACCTGCGGAAAACGTTCCTTTATGAGGGCCTCCACCTTGGGCCACAACACCTTGCACACCCCACAAACATCATTGTGGAAATACAGCATCAAGGCAGGCTCATCTTGTTTTAACTCAGCAAGGGTTTCAGGGGTCATACCGGCAATCTTGGTTTGCAAATTAACGCATTTTATCTTGTTTGGTTCAATCGGATGAATGACATCGTGAATAAATTGTGAATAAATTCAATAAAAAATCCCTGCTCAGGCCGCCACAAATGAATATCTTTGAAACCCATCAAAATTCGCCAAAACATAATCTATTTTAAATCAATACATTCTTTCACACAAAAATCCAAGCCCTATGAAGAACACCTTACGCCTTTTAATGAATCTTGTACTTACAGCCTTGCTGTTGTTCCCTTTAGCCATCCAGGCGCAGGATCCGGTGGAAATGGCCGATCTTGCCACGCTTCGTTCCACAGGTGCCACCGATGGAACAGTCTATGTCGTTACCGGAGAGGTTATCCTGACCCATCAGAATGGCAACCGCAACCAGAAATATTTCCAGGACGCCACCGGCGCCATTCTGGTAGATGACCCTGCAGGGATCATCACCACCGAATACAATGAATACGATGGCATCCAGGGGCTTACCGGCACACTGAGCTTATACAACCAATTGCTGCAGTTCACCCCGACCGCCGACCCGGGACCCGCAGTCAGTGAAGACAACGTGGTGGTTCCCCTCGAACTCACCCTGGCCGAGGTAACCCCCGCTCATCAGGCCATGCTGATATCTGTTCTGGGCGTAACCTTTGGAACGCCTTCTGCAAAGAATACTTTTTCTCCCAGCACCAGCTACAATATTTATGATGCCTCTGGGACAGGGGTGGTGCGTACGCCCAATGCCAATGCCGGATTGGATTACTTTGGTGCCAACATCCCTGAAGAAACCATCGATATGGTTGCCCTGGTCGGTCAATACAATACCAGCATGCAGCTAATGCCCAGGAGCCTGGCAGATATGGGCATTACGGAAATGCCCAACATCGCTGCCCTGCGTAACCAGGCCGTGGATGGCACCACCGTTTACACCCTGGGCAATGAGGTCATCCTGACCCACCAGAATGGAAACCGCAACCAAAAATACTTCCAGGACGCCACCGCTGCCATCGTCATCGATGACCCGGCAGGTATTATTACCACTGCTTACAACGAATACGACGGCGTGACCGGCCTGAGCGGCACCCTGTCGGTTTACAATCAACTGCTGCAGTTCACACCCGTGGCTGATCCCGGGCCTGCTACATCCACCGATAATGTGATAGAACCCCTGGAAGTGCAACTGGCCGACATTACCCCAGACCACCAGGCTCAATTGATCATTGTCAGGAATGTGACCTTTGATACCCCTACCAACCCCAATTTTGCTCCCAGCACCAGCTACGACATTTCTGATGCCAGTGGTCCCGGAATCCTTCGGACCCCCGGCTCCAATGCCGCCCTGGACTACTTCGGAACCCCGGTGCCCACGACCAACCGTGACCTCATCGCCCTGGTCAACCAGTTTAACGCTACCATGCAGATCATGCCACGCTCGCTGGATGATTTTATCTCTCTCGATTTCTATGACCTGACCTTCAATGTTGTCGATGAAAATGGTGACCCCCTGGCCAATGCCGTTATCACGCTCAATGAGCAGGCATACGCCGCCGGTGAATATGTTTTTGCTGACCTGCCTGGCGGTGCCTATAACTATACCGTGACCCTCGATGGTTACTGGGAGAAAACGGGTATTGTCCTCCTGGAAGCAGATGCCACGGAAGAAGTTATGCTGGTGGCTGTCGATGCCAACCTGATCACCGAATTCCCCTGGTTAGAAAGCTTTGATACTTTCCTGCCCGAAGGCTGGAACACCTATTATCCGGAAGGCGATGGCGAATGGGTGGCCGGCGGTGACGGCGCGTACCATGCCTTTGTCCAGACCGGAATGGCTAAGAGCTGGCTGGTAACCCCCCAGATCCAGTTACCCGAAGTAGAACCCGGCGGACAAGCCATGCTGCTGAGCTTCCTCGAACGCAACCAATATATGGATGACTATGGCTATAGTGGTGTGTGGATCTCCACCGGCAGCGGCCTTCCTGAGAATGGGCACTTTGCGGAACTGTACGAATCAAATGCACCCCTGAGCGCTTACACTGAAAAAGTATTCAACCTGGAAGACTATGCCGGACAGGTCATTTACATTGCCTTTGTCTATGAAGGCGAAGATGCCCACAACTGGTGGGTGGATGAAGTCAGCATTGCTGAAGCCCCTGCCGTTGTTGAGGTTCCTGACATTGCCTCTTTGATTGAACAAGGCGTTGGCGACCAAGCCTACCGGATCACCGGCGAAGTGGTCATTACCCACCAGCAACTGGCCTACCGCGGGCAGATCTTCATTCAGGACGCCAGCGGCGCCACCATGATCGACGATCCCGATGGCATCATCGAAACAGCCTATGACAATTATGACGGCATCACCGGGCTGGTATGCAAGGTAGCCGCCTTCCAGAACATGTTCCAGCTTGTTCCCCAGGAAGATCCGGGCCCGGCAAGTTCAACCGGCAACACCGTTGAACCGCTCGAATTGACCCTGGCCGATCTTACCGTCGACCACCAGGCCATGCTGGTGCTGGTGCGTGAGGTCTCCTTCGATGAAGGCAACGAGCCCACCTGGTTGCAAAACGTCTCCTATTATATCTCTGATGCCAGTGGCGATGGCGAGATCCGTACCCCCAACGCTGAAGGGGCTCTTGACTATTTTGGTACCGATGTGCCAACGACGCCCAAAGACATCATCGCCGTGGTGACACAGCGCTACGAAGACACCCGCTTGCTGCCGCGCTCCCTGACCGACTTCATGGAACCTTCTACGGCCATTGAAGAAACCGAAACCCTGGGCATGCGCTTGTTCCCCAACCCGGCTGGCAACACCTTTACAGTAGAGAGCCCTGAGCAAATCGACCTGATCAGGGTGTATGACCTCAGCGGCCGCCTGCTGATGGAACAGCCTGTTAATGATTTCCGTATCACCCTGAACACCAGTGTCCTGCGCAATGGCATCTACCTCGTACAGGTGGTAGCCGGCTCGCAAACCCGGGTTCAGAAACTCCAGGTGAGCCGTTAAACTTACCTCCCGGAAATGCTTCATGTACGCCAACCCCCTCAAAAGGAAAGCTGCATGGGGCATTTCCCTTTTTCTTTTTGTTTTTGCTTATTTCATCTAACCAAGCATTCTGTATGAGAAAATTTAAAATACTGATCAACCTGGTTTTTGCTGCGGCATTTCTCCTGGCCTGGGGCATGCCCTCTTACGGCATCTCCATCAAGGGGAAGGTTGCCGGCCAGCAAGGTGAGTTTCTGCCCGCCGCATTGGTGGAAGTGACCAATGTTACCACGGGGCGCACCCTGGGAACCACCACCACCCTCGATGGCTCGTTTGAGATCACCACCGAGCCCGGACAATTCACCATCAAAATTTCTTACCTGGGTTATGAGGATAAGATCCTCGACATTACGGCCAACCAAAACACCGACCTGGGCGTCATTACCCTCGAGGACAGCGCGATAGGCTTGCAGGAGGTGATGGTGATTTCTTCCTTTGCCCGCGACCGGCAGACGCCGGTAGCAATATCCAACATCTCCGCCGAGATCATCACCGAGCGCTTGGGCACCCAGGAGTTCCCCGAGATCCTGAAACTCACCCCCAGCGTGTATGCCACCAAAGATGGCGGCGGCTATGGTGACTCGAGGATCAACCTGCGGGGTTTTGACTCCGACAACATCGGGGTGCTCATCAACGGGGTGCCGGTCAACGATATGGAAAGCGGCCGCGTGTACTGGTCGAATTGGGCCGGCCTGTCGGATGTGACCAGCACCATGCAGGTACAGCGCGGCCTTGGGGCCTCACGCCTGGCCATCAGCTCGGTGGGCGGCACCATCAACATCATTACCCGTTCCACCGATGCCCAGCGCAGGGGATCCGTGTCTACCGCACTCGGCAGCGATGGATACAGCAAGCAGACCATGACCCTGTCTACAGGACTGCTCGAAAGTGGCTGGGCCGCCACCTTCTCAGGAAGCAGGTCGGCAGGTACCCGCTATGTCAATGGCTTGGATTACGAAGGCTGGTCTTATTTCCTGAACGTGTCGAAACAACTGTCAAAAGACCATACCCTGGCACTGACGGCTTTTGGAGCTCCGCAAACCCATAACCAGCGCTATCCGCGCCAGCTCATCCAGACCTATCGCGAGCACCGTGACTACCGCCGCTATAACCCCGCCATGGGCTTTATGAACGGACAGCTCTATACCGCTTCCTACAACTATTACCACAAGCCCCAGGTCTCCCTTAACCATTACTGGTCCATCAACGACCTAACCACCCTCTCCACCTCGGCCTATGCCTCCAAGTCGGCCGGCGGCGGAAGACGGGTCTATGGCGACAACGCCAACTGGCTCAGGTTTAACTCGGTGGATGGCCTGCCCTACGAGATGACCAAGTTGACGCCCAATGGTTTCCTGGATTACGATGCCGTAATGGCAGAGAATGCCCTTTCCCAGACAGGCTCAAAGGCTATCATCGCCAATGCCGTCAACCAGCACGACTGGTACGGCGTTTTATCCACCCTCAACCGCGACTTCAATAATCTGAAGGTCACTGGTGGTGTGGATTTGCGCTATTACAAGGGATATCACTTCTATGAGGTCGAGGACCTGCTTGGGGGTGAATACTTCCTTGACGTGACTGCCAGTGGCAACTCACGCGACGTGAACCGTCCCGCCAACAGCCTGCTGCGCGAAGGCGATATGATCAGCTACCACGATATGGGCGAGGTGCGCTGGGGAGGCCTTTTCGCACAAGCGGAATATGTGGAGGATAAATACTCGGCTTTCCTGTCGGCCACCCTGAGTCATACGGGCTATCGCCGCACCGACTATTTCATCTACAAAACAAACCCCGATCTTTATCCAGAGAGTGAACTCGAAAACAACCAGTCCGACTGGTTCAACTTTAACGCCTATAGCATTAAGGGTGGAGCTAACTACAATATTTCCGATGCCCACAACATTTTCATCAACGGGGGTTATTTTACCCGGGCACCTTTCTTCAGGTATGCCTTTATCGGCTACACCAACGAATTCAATTTAGGGGTGAAGCACGAAAGGGTGCAGTCGGCCGAACTGGGCTATGGCTACCGCAGCAGGTTCTTCTCGGGCAACCTGACCCTGTATCGCACCAACTGGCTCGACAAAGCCCTGACCCGCAGCATCGGAACCGTGCTGGCTAACCTTACCGGCCTCAACGCCCTCCACCAGGGCGTAGAGATCGACGTGGTAGCCAACCCTTTGCCCAAGCTTTCCGTGAAGGGAATGGCTTCGGTGGGCGACTGGAAATGGACCGATGATGTCATTGCCGACATCTACAACGAACAGCAGGAGTATATCGGCACCTTCGAGGTGTTTTCCGAAGGCCTGATGAGAGGCAATTCCGCCCAGACCACTGCTGGTTTAAGCTTCGACTGGGAGGCCTTGCCCAGGGTATTCCTCGGGCTCGACTTCACCCATTTCGACCGCCTCTATGCCGATTTCAACGTCGAGAACCGCACCGTGGAAACCCAGCGCGGCACACAAGCCTGGCAGATGCCTTCCTACCAGGTGTTCGACCTCAACGCCAGGTATAACTTCCGCATCGCTGACCTCAATGCTTCCCTGGTGGGTAACGTCAACAACCTTTTCGATACCGCATACATTGCCGATGCCACCGACGGCGCCTCCTACGATTACGATACCGCCACGGTGTACTACGGCTTCGGACGTACCTGGAGTTTGAGCTTTAAACTCCGGTTTTAGGTAATGGAAACTAAAAAACTTTTTAATATGAAACAACTATCAATCTTCAGCCTGCTTTTTGCCATGCTCCTGATGTCGTCGTGCGACCCCAATGAGGCCTTGTACGAACAACTCGACATGGACCAGACCCCTTACAAGCAGGCCATTGAATATACCCTGACCGGATCCGATTACACCTCCATCGGCGGAACGGCGGCCTCCATACAGGCCTTTACCCCCGATCAGCCCGCCATGGACCACATCCCCGCCTTGCTGGCACGTAAATTCATCGCCCTCAACCTGGGCAGCAGCGCCTTGGTGACTTACAACTTCCGCGAGGATGAGCCCCTCTGGGAACAGGCCGGCTTTGGCTATGTGCTCACCGCCGACGATTACGACTACATCGGCGTGGCCGGCAATGCCTTTACGCCCGAAAACCCTGCTAACGAAAGCCTGCCAGGGTTCCTGGCAAAGAATTATCCCAATGCCGGGGCCGGCGATGAGATCAACATCATCTACAACTTCCTCGAAGGCTCAGAAGAGACCCAAAACCTCGACCTCTATGAGTACGATGGCGAGGCCTGGGTGTGGGTCGAAACAACTGAAAACCTGCCCTTCGTGGGTTATGAGTTCACGGAAGCTGACTATGACCAGTTCGGCGGCGATATCGCTGCCTTCCAGAACTTCTCCGACGACTATCCCGCCGACCTCTATGTGCCGGCCTGGCTCAGGAACAATTACCCCCTGGCCGTGGAAGGACAGGAGCAGGTGGTGAAATACCGTGTGTACTCGGGTGGCGCATTCACCGAGATCGCCCATTACACCTTTGACGGGGTGGAATGGATCCGCAGCTCCGACATCGAGCAGCGCACCGAGCAATACATCTACGGGGCACAGGGCTGGGCCTTCGACCCCACGGTGAGGTTCATCATGGGGCAGTCCGACTATATGTTCCTGGCCACCAGCGACCCCATTCCCCACGCCACCTATGTTGATTTTGGCTATTATTTCGGAGCTTCTGCCTATTACAGCAACTTCGACATGCGCCTGGCTGCCCGCCGTACTTCCAAAGACGCCGAAGGCAACTACTGGGATCCGGACCTGGGAGCCATCCTCGAGAATGAAGGCCCCGAAGCCGCCATCGACGAGATGTTCCGCCGCATCGTTGAAGAAGGACTCATCCTGCTGCTCCAGCATAAATATCCCGATGCCGTGCCACAGACCGGTGGCATCGATGTGCATTACATCGTGGGATTTGAGACCTATAACGACAACTTCTCGCGCTCATACCTCGAAGCCGAATACCAATGCACCGCCGCCGGCAGCCCACCCCAATTCGTCCTGATCGAAGGACCCAGGGAGAGGGAATGAGAAGTGAGAGATGAGAGGTGAGAAGTGAGAAGTGAGAAATGAGCCTCTGTATTTGCAGGGGCTCTTTTTTTATCTGTTTTTTAATGAAAGGGTCGTCATATTAGGATCCCGTCCCCCATACCCTCGCCTTCAATTAAAATCCTCCACAAATGCACGCAAATTTTAAGGCAATGAACACAAATTAGATTTAGGTTGGGGGGAGGTTCCTGGAAAATCGCAAATCAAAAGGTTTGGGGTTTCCTCAACTTTTCAACTCTTCAACTTTTCAACTTTTGAAAGGGTTT
>JAZBOS010000125.1 GCA_036351255.1 Bacteroides sp. | reverse complement strand
CTGGTTCGTTAATCAACCCTAAAGCTAATCAACGGGTATTTTTTTGCGCTACTTTTTTGGCTTTCCCAATTTCTCAAAGATCGTTGCCCCTACATTTGGGGAGTGCAAAGGTAAAAAACATTTTTTTCTCAGCAAGCAATTTTTTTCAAAAAATTTTCAGAAAATAATTTCAAGCTGACTTTCAGAACGTTAATCTACACTTTATACGCAACTTTTTAAAACTGGTTTCAACCAGGAAATTCAATTTCGTCAATTGCGGACCGCAAAGATACAAACTTTTTCCGGGATTTGAAGCTTTTTTAAAAAAGAATTCTTTCCTTGTCCGTTACTTTTCTCCCGTACCCTGACAGCAGTCCAATTCATCAAAAAAAATCCTGCCGGCATAAGCACCGGCAGGATCATGGTATTTCCCCTGAAAATCAGGACCCCTAAACTTCGCCTTCCTTTTCCGGGAGGTTCCTTTCAAAAACCCTGACCATAAATTTGCTGAGCCGGTAGCCCACATAGATCAGAATTGGCCAGGTCAATAACCAAATTATGGATGATAAATGTGTCATCATGTTGCCTTTCTTTAATAAATGTGATGTTCTCCGCCTTTCATATCCTGGTCGTCAATCTTATTCCGGTCAATGGCCCGCCAGGTAAAAAAGATATAGGTCGCTACCACCGGCACAAACAGTGAAATATAGGTCATGGCCGTAAGCGTATAACGGCTGGAGGAAGCATTCTCAATGGTCAGTGAGCTCTGCAAGTCAAAACTTGAGGGATAAAAACAGGTATTATTGTATCCCAGGACAAAGAAAAGAGACAAAACGGTCAGGAAAGTTCCCGGGCCGGTAAACCAGATCCCTTT
Organism: Bacteroides sp.; assembly: GCA_036351255.1. Classification (NCBI taxonomy): domain Bacteria; kingdom Pseudomonadati; phylum Bacteroidota; class Bacteroidia; order Bacteroidales; family Bacteroidaceae; genus Bacteroides; species Bacteroides sp. The sequence continues at coordinate 9,821 of JAZBOS010000125.1, read as the reverse complement.
GCGACTTTCCTTAAACCAGGTAATGCCAATGCCATAAAGCACCAGAACCACTCCTGCAAGGAAAAGGATCAAGGCAACGGGCATTTCCAGGTAATTGTGCAGGTATTTATAGGGCTCAAGGAATACCTCCTTGGTGGCAGGATCATAGGCGTATCCTTCCATTAAAAGGACCCGGATCACGAAATAAAGGAAGAAGACCAGGAAAACGATGGCATTCAGTCCAACCTGCCTGCGAGCCCTTGCCTGGATAACTTCCGAATTGACATTATTCAATATATATAGGGCTCCCAGTGTCCTTGCAAGGAACAGCAGGGCAAGACCCAGTGCCAGGTTCTGGGGATTGAAAAGGATCTCCAGCCCATGCAGCGAGGTTTGCCAATAGGAAAGGTTATATTCACTGCGGTAAAATTCACTCCCAGTAAAGAAAGTAGCCACGGCAGCGCCCAGCAGGAAGACCCCCAGGAATCCATTCACGTATAAGAATCCTTCATAGGTTTTTTGCCCCAGCAGGTTCCCCTGCTTGCGCCTGAATTCAAACGAAATAGCCTGCAACACGAAACAGATCAGGAAAATCTTCCAGGCATAGTATGCCCCGCCGAAAGTGGTGGCATAGAACAGAGGAAAGGATGCAAACATCCCAGCTGCAAACACCACCAAGGTCGTAAATGTAAATTCCCATTTACGGCCAATGGAGTTGATCACCATGGTCCGTTCATCATCGGTTTTTCCAAGGGTGCCGATAAGGGTTTGCCCACCCTGCACAAACAGCAGGAAGACCAGCGTGGAGGCCACCACTGACATGATGAACCACCAATACTGCTGCAGTTGTAAATGGGTCAATGAATCAAACATTTTCTCCTCCTTTCTTCTGTTTATCCGGTCCGTGTTTGATGGCTGTCACCATGATCTTGTACTCGGCAAGCACCAGTATGGTCAATAAAACAGCAAACATGATAAAGGTCAGAATCACTGCATTTGCATTGATATTTGAAGTCGACATCATAGTTGGCAACAAGCCTTGTATGGTCCAGGGCTGCCGTCCAACCTCTGCTACAATCCACCCAGCCATCGATGCCAGGAATGCCAGTGGGAGTGAAAAGATGCTCACCCACAGGAGCCAGCGGTTTTCCTCCAGCTTATTCACAACCGTAAGATAAAGGATCAGCAGGAACAAGGCAATAAAAGCAAACCCCAGGATGACCATGATGCGGAAACTGTAAAAAATAAAGGGCACATTGGGGATAATGCCATCAGGGTCAAACATGTGCCCGTATCCCATATAATAATAATTTTCTTCAAAAACCGCCCGGGCTTCCTGGGCCGTAGTTTCGTCATCCAGTGCAATGGCTTCTTTATATTCTGCCAGGGCAGTCAGGGCCATTTTACCCCGCCTGATCTTCTCTTCGGCCGACATAATGTTCTGCTCCGCATTGCCAAGCACCAAGTCTTCGGCACCGGGAACAAAGGCATCGGCATTCCGGTATCCCAGCACAGACAACAACTTCGGGATTTCTATCTTAAACAGGAAAGCATTCTGACCATCGCCGATTTCTTTTCCAGGCCTGAGCATCCCAATGGCTACCAGGCCAGCGCCTTCCTCGCCCTGGTAAAGCCCTTCCATAGCTGCCAGTTTGGCAGGCTGCTTCTGGGCCACCCAATAAGCCGAGCCATCGCCTGTGGTGGCCAGAAAAATACTCGAGATCAATCCAAAAGTGGCAGCCACCACGATGCTGCGCTTGGCCAGCAAAAGGTTCCGGCCCTTCAAAACATACCAGCTGCTTACAGCCACTATGAAAAAGGACGAAATGACAAAACCCGAGGTAATGGTATGCAGAAACTTGTTGATGGCATAGGGCGAAAACAATACCGTCCAGAAATCGACCATCTCGTGTCGGGCATTTTCAAGATTAAATACCATTCCCACCGGATAGTTCATCCAGGCGTTGGCCACCAGGATCCACAGGGCCGACAGGCTCGCGCCGAAGGCCACGAGGTAAACCGACATCAGGTGAAATTTCTTGCTGACCTTCCCCCATCCGAAAAACATGACCGCAACAAAAGTGGATTCAAGAAAAAAGGCCAGGATGCCCTCTGCCGCCAGGGGAGCCCCGAAAATATCGCCTGAGATCCACGAATAATTGGCCCAGTTGGTGCCAAACTCCAGTCCGAGGATAATCCCTGTGCCAACCCCAATGGCGAAATTAATGCCAAAGAGCTTGGCCCAGAATTTTGCAATGCGCTCCCACTCCTTGTCGCCGGTCCTGACGTGTATCGTCTGCGCATAGGCAATGATATAGGTCATTCCCAACGTCAGTGGAATAAAAAGCCAATGGTAAAAGGCCACCAGGGCAAATTGCCCCCTCGACCAGTTTACCAGGGCCATGTCAATGTTTTCAATCATTGTGCTGTGGATTTATGTGTTGTGGTTAAATCTCGAAATACCTGTTCCGACTGTTGTTGTTCATTTTCATATTGGGGTTCAAGATACCTGGGATATAAATAATTTTTCAGTAAGCCGAAAAAAACCAGGAACTTGATCAGGACAATCAACAAAAGGATTTTGGCAAGCCGCGAAGAACGGATCATCTGAAATCCGGAAACAAATAGGACAGCTATCGAATTGAGCACACTTCTCACGCTTCTACCACTATTTACAGGCTATACAAAAGACCCAAAGGGTCGCTTTAACTTGAATGACCCAAATTTAATAAATCCTTTTTTCAAATTAGCCGGGAATGGAAGGGATGTCTTATTTAGAAGCATTTTAATTAAGGTTCATCCTGACTTAATAGTTCAAGCCATCCTATCCTTTAACACTTCAAAAATCTCACCGTAAACTAGCTTGATCTTGGTAAGTTTTACAGGGCTGAACCATTTCAGGCGTAAAAGCCGCACATATTGCCAGGTTTTTCTGAAATACCCCACCCAAATACGGGCAGCAAAAGCACTCAAGGGTAGGGAGATCAAATAGGCCAGGCTCCAGAGGAAGCTACCGAAAACAGCCCATACTAAAAGGGCCTGAAGCAAATGGAACAGCGGACAAACCGCCAGTCCAAGGACAAATTTTACGGAACTGTGAAACTGCCTGTCTTTAAATTTTCGCAAAAGCATTTTCACGCTCCCATAAAACAGGATGTTATTAACCAGGCCGTAAAGGAAAACCGGAAAGGTGATCAGCAACCAGACAAGGGAAGCCAAAACCCCGGAAACGTTTTTAGGCGGAAGCTGGAAGAACTCCCATTTTAAACTGGAAGCCTTTAAAAGTTCGAGCAGATGCTGGACCTTTAAACGAAAATCCTTCATCCCTTCGGGCTTGTCTTCAAGGTCATGCTCCAGGGCACCGATCAATTCTTTCTGGAACTGAAACCTCTTCTGCTGATTGATCCTTTTTTCACCCCGGTCTTTTAATAAAGGCGCAGCAAAAATCTCGGCAGCACAATAAATGGAATCATAATATTCGGGGTCACGAATATCCATTGAAAGCTCCGTCAACTGTTCGCCGATGGCATCGCGCAGAAGCAAAAGACTTTTTTGTGGATTTTCGAAGTAAGAATCTTCAAAGTCCTTCACGGTAATGGGTTTCCCAAACCTGACATGCACGATGGCGCGCATGTTTTCGTAATTGCTGTAATATATTCCAGCCGGCAATACCCGCAAGTCCAGGCTAAACTGGTTCTTTTCCTCGGCCAGAAAAGCCAGGCGGGGGATTCCTTTTTTAAGGGGCAAAAGTCTCCGCTGGCCGGAATGGGCCGCTTCCGGAAAAATCCCTACCGAACGTTTGTTTTCGAGCACCTCAACAGCAATGTTAAAAGAGGCGTCATTATTGCCCAGGTTTTCCTTCCCGTCACGAATGCGATAGACGGGTATGATCTTCATCCACGAAAACAAGTCGCGCAAGAGCTTCACCCGGAAAATGTCGGCCCGGGCAAGAAAAACAGTCTGCAAGCCCGAAGCATAAAGGACTACCAGGGGGTCCATCAGGGCATTCTGATGGTTGGGGGCAAAGATCAGTGGCTGTTGGGTGGGAATGTTCTCTTTTCCCTCAACCACAATTTTCCGGTAAAACAAGCGCATCAGGAAAAAGACATACTGCGACAGCAGCCACCATTTCCATGAGTTCCGGAATAAATGCCTTTTCTTTTTTAGGTTCATAGGTGTTTGTATGGTACCCTTTGCCAGTAAGTGGCGATGGTCAGGCCAGCAAGAATATGCCAGATACCCCACCAGGCAGTAACAATGGCCATCCCCCCTAGTGCCAGGTGTTGCGGAAATATCGCAGGATTGAAGATCAGCACCAACCCAAGGGCACTGTTCTGGATTCCTGTTTCAATGGCGATGGTGCGACGATTCTGTGAATTGAGTTTCAAGGCCGAGGCAAAGCTAAAACCGGTTGAAATGGCAAGGGCATTGTGAAGTAAAACAATGAGCAGGATCCAGGCAATATGTTTCAGAAAATGATCGTAATTATTGGCAAACAAAATGGCCAGCATCCCGATAAAGAAAATGACAGAAAAGATCCGGATGGGCTTCTTTACTTTTTCGGTAAACCTGGGCAAAAAATGATTGGTGAGCATCCCCACAAGAATGGGAACCCCCAGCAAAATGAAAACGATTTTAAACATTTCCACCGGATCAATTTTCAGTTCCTGTAAGAGGGCATTGTCGGCCCAGGGCCCCAACTGGCTATAGAGGCTCCCCAAAATATAAAAGTTAAGGGGGGTCATTACGATGGCCGAAATGGTGGCAATGGCCGTCAGACTCACTGAAAGGGCCGGGTTTCCCTTGGCAAGGGTTGAAATAAAGTTAGAAACATTCCCTCCCGGGCAGGAAGCCACCAGGATCATACCCATGGCTACACCCACGGTCATATTTTTCCAGAAGGCCATGATGAGCAGGAAAGTGGCCAGGGGAAGCAGAATAAACTGGGAAACCACACCAACGATGACAGGCTTGGGCCTTTTCAACAGGTCAACAAAGTGACTTACCTTGATCTCAAGCGCCACGCCAAACATAATGATGGCAATGGTAATGTTGAGAATAAAAAGTCCGCCGTCTGTAAAGTTCAGCACGGTGGAGTCCATTTTTTGCAGGGCTTCAAACATATGTTAATGATTTGAAGCAAATATACAAATACTTTAATAAGTTGGACTAATTTCTTAATATTCGGCAAAAAATTATTACATAAACCACCTGACAGCCAGCACAGACCGCCCTGCCAAAGCATTACCAGGAACCGCCTGCACCACCCCCGCCGAAGCGTCCGCCACCGAAACCACCAAAGCCGCCGCCAACGCCACCCCCAAAACTACCGCCGCCAAAAGTACCGCGTCCTCCGCTGAAATCACCCCAGGAGCCCTTGCTGCTCTGGCTGCCACTGCTTAACAGCCAAAGCCAGGTCCAAACCGGGATTCCTTTTCCGGGATTGTAATGGTCGTTGCGCTTGCGCGAAATCAGGATGAAGATCAACAGGAGGAGCAGGAAAAATACCAATGCAGCAACACCCGAAGGCTCACCCGACTGGTTGTATTCTTCTGCCGGAAACTCTCCGGCAGCCAGTTGCATCAGCACCGTGGTGGCCTGATCGAGCCCTTCGTAATAGCGTCCTTCGCGAAAATGAGGAAGTATCTCCCTGTCAATGATCCGGCGGGCGGTAATGTCAGGAATTACCCCTTCCAGACCATACCCAACGGTGATGTGCATCTTGCCTTGCTGCCGGTCCTCAGATGGGTTGACCAGAATCAACACCCCGTTCTCCTTGCCGGCTTGCCCTACCCCCCAGGCCTCAGCAAGCTGATCGGCATAAACGGCAGGTTCTATCCCTTCCAGATCATCAACGGTCACTACGGCAATCTGGGTGCCGTGTACGGCGGCATATTCGGCCAGCTTCATCTCCAGCGACATCCGCTGCCCGCCGTTCAGCAAGCCCGAAAAATCTGTCACCAGGCTGGGCGGATCGGGTGCCGGGGGAAGTGCCGCTGCAAAGGTCCATGAGATCAGCAATAACAACCCGAACAAGGCATGCCTGATAATATGATGTGAAAATGTCTTCAGTGTTTTCATAAAATGCTTTATTGACCAAACGAGATCTCGTCTGTCAGTTCATTCTCATCATCCTTCTGCCAGGGGAAATGGGCCTTGAGCTCCTGCCCTGCCCGTTCAATGGCAGCAATGAGCCCACTGGCAAAAGCCCCCTCCCGAAACCGATCAAGCATCAGTGCTTTGATCGACTCCCAAAAATCTTCAGGGACCTTCTGGTTGATGCCAGCATCGCCCAGGATAGCAAATTTTTTGGGTTCCACAGCCAGGTAGAACAATACCCCGTTGCGTTCCCTGGTTTCATTCATCTTCAGCCTGGCAAATACGGTGGCTGCCCGGTCGAGCACATCATCCTTACATTCCCGGTCAATATGCACCCTTACCTCGCCCGAGGTCTCCAGCTCAGCCCTGGCAATGGCCTGCATAATGGCCTTTTCCTCTTCCCGGCTAAAAAAGTTACGCGCTGTTTTTCCCATCGCTAAAATTCAACAACAGGCGCTGTTTCTGCTCCTTCAACAGCCTCAAACTGGGGCTTGCGGTCAAAGCCAAAGATGTTTGCGTAGATGTTGCGCGGAAACTGCCTTATATTTGTATTGTAATCCCTGACCACCTCGGCATACTTGCGCCTTTCGTTGGCAATGCGGTTTTCAGTGCCCTCCAGTTGGGTCTGAAGCTCCAGGAAGTTCTGATTGGCTTTCAGGTCAGGATAGCGTTCAACCACAACCATCAGGCGGCTCAGGGCCGATGACAGTCCTTCCTGTACCTGCTGAAACTGGGCCAGGGCTTCAGGAGTAATGTTGGTCGGGTCAACAGTTACTGAGGTAGCCTTAGAACGGGCTTCAATGACCGCTTCCAGGGTCTCACGCTCGTGCTCGGCATAACCTTTAACGGTGTTCACCAGGTTAGGGATCAGGTCGGCACGGCGCTGATACACATTTTCTACCTGGGCCCACTGTCCTTCAACACCCTCCTCAAGCATTACCATATTATTATAGGCTCCCTTGATGCTTCCATAAAGGAGCAGGGCAAGCACTACGACCACCCCAATGATGATCACGTTCTTTGAGATCTTTGAATTTGCCATCCGGAAAAAATTTTTAGTTAATATGCAAAGTTAAGCTGAAAGCGTAAATGGGGAGGGATTCCAATGAAAAAATTTAAATAAAGCCCTGCCAACGTCCAATACATCTTCAGGTTTTTCAAAAGCGGGTAAAGAATATAATAACACACCATTGGGAGAAATTTTCTCCAGGATCTCTTTCTTTTTAAGCTCATACCACGCTCATAGTTAATACGGAGTTTATACGGTTTAAACCGTATAAACTCCGTATTAACTATTTGAATGGTCTGATTTTACTGGGGGTTTAGCATCAGCAAAAAGTAAAAAAAACACCCGCGAAGAGGCTTTGCCAGACTCCGCGGGTACTAATTCAGGATAAGTTTCCTGAAAGGAAAAAGCCGGATGGCTTATTGAAATTATATCAGCTCGACGCTGCGTTTGATGAATGCTGTCAATTTTTCACCCTTGAGCAAATTGCGTGACAGCAGTGCAAGGTCGATGGCCTGTCGGATGTATTTATCGCGGCTGGGCTCATCCTTTTCCTCAGCGATTTTGTAAACAAAGGGATGGTTGCTGTTCACCACCAGCATATAGCTGTCGGGAAGCTGGCCCATATAGTTCATTCCGCCAAGCATCGACATATCCTTCATCCGGCGCATAAATTCGGGCTGGGTAATGATCATGGGCGGTTCGGTTTCGCTCAGGTTTTCGAACGATACATTGAAGTTTTTATCATCCACCTGCTTTTCAATCAGTGGCAAAAGCGTTTCCTTCTGCTTGTCCGAGAGTTTGGAAGGCAGTGTATCCTCCTTGCTGATGAGTTTATCAATCACATCCGAGTCGACCCTGACAAAGGAGGTTCCTTCAAGTTCCGACTCCAGCAGGTTCACAAAGTGGCTGTCGATGGGTGTATCCATCACCAGCACATCGTAACCCCGCTCTTTGGCCAGATCGATAAAACTGTGCTGGTCTTCGGGATGGGTGGCATAGAGATGGACCACCTTCTTGTCCTTATCGGTCTGATTGGTCTTGATGTGGTTCTGGTATTCTTCAATGGTAAAGAACTTGTTGTCGACGTTCTTCAGCAGGCAGAACTTTTTGGCACGTTCCCTGAATTTGTCATCAGAGATCATCCCGTATTCAATAAAAATCTTGATGTCGTCCCACTTGGCTTCGAAATCCTCGCGGTTATTTTTGAAGAGTTCTTCCAGCTTGTCGGCCACTTTTTTAGAAATATGGCTGCTGATCTTCTTCACGTTACTGTCGCTCTGCAGGAAGCTGCGCGAGACGTTCAGCGGAATATCGGGCGAATCGATCACCCCGTGCAAAAGGGTCAGGAAGTCGGGCACGATGCCTTCCACCGAATCGGTGACAAACACCTGGTTGCTGTACAATTGTATCTTGTCGCGCTGGACCTCAAAGTTTTGCTTCACTTTGGGGAAATACAGGATGCCTGTCAGGTTAAAGGGGTAATCCACATTCAGGTGAATACTGAACAGGGGCTCTTCAAAACTCATCGGGTAGAGTTCCCGGTAAAAATTCTTGTAATCTTCCTCTTTCAGATCGGCAGGCTTCTGTGTCCAGGCCGGTTTGGTGTTGTTGATGATGCGGGGCTCTTCGACCGTCACATCCTTTTCCTTGCCTTTATCGTCTTTCTCCTGGATGGTTTTCTTTTCTGTACCGAAAACGATCTCTACCGGCAGGAACTTGCAGTATTTCTTTAGCAAACCAAGCACGCGGCCTTCTTCCAGAAACTCCAGCGAATCATCGGCAATATGCAATACGATGTCAGTTCCCCGTTCGGCTTTTTCGGTCTCTTCCAGGATAAACTCAGGGTTTCCGTCGCATTCCCAGCGAACAGGTTTAGCGTCATCCTGGTATGAGCGCGTGAAGATCTCTACTTTTTTGGCCACCATAAAGGAAGAATAAAAACCCAGGCCAAAATGGCCGATGATGACCCCTTTGTCTTCCTGCTTTTTGTATTTTTCGATCCACTCTTCGGCGCTGCTGAAGGCAATCTGATTGATGTATTTGCTGACCTCTTCGGCTGTCATCCCAATCCCCTTGTCACTCACGGTGAGGGTTTTGGCCTTTGCATCGATCTTCACTTCAATGCGGGTATCCCCAAGGTCGCCCCTGATCTCACCCACAGAGGAGAGCGTCCTGAGCTTTTGAGTGGCATCAACGGCATTGGATACCAGCTCGCGCAGAAAGATCTCGTGATCGGAATAAAGAAATTTTTTGATGATGGGAAAAATGTTCTCTGTCTGAACGTTTATCTTACCTTTTTGCATAACAAACAATGATTTGATTTTTGGCCTTACCCTCCCAAAGCCTGTGCCAAGCCTTGCCGACTGCCATTTTGACCGCCTTTGGAGAAAATGGACAAAAATTTTCACCCTCGTTTTATTTCACTGTTATTCAGTGTATTAAAAAATAATTTAAAATTTTTTAGTACTTTGTATTGCATAGTACTAAAATTTGATTTATCTTTGTCCCAACAAAAGAAATTGTAACCATGAACCTTGAAAACACAAAAGCTCAGATGCGCAAAGGGGTACTTGAATTTTGTATCCTTTCGCTGCTGTCGAATAAAGAAGCCTATGCTTCCGACCTGATCCAGGAAATGAAGGACTCGAAGCTGCTGGTGGTAGAAGGGACCATTTACCCTTTGCTGACCCGGCTGAAGAACGAGGGCCTGCTCTCTTACCGCTGGGAAGAATCG
>JAZBOS010000124.1 GCA_036351255.1 Bacteroides sp. | reverse complement strand
GCGTCTGGGGATTTAACTTCCTGCCGGGATGTTAGAGGAGAAGTGAGAAGTGAGAGGGGAGAAGTGAGAAGTGAGAGATGAGAAGTGAGAAATCAGCAGGCAGTAAGCAGTAGATCCGCGTTCAAAATAAAACCTCAAAAAATGGAACGCGGATGAAACGGATGCCGCTGGCGCGGCAACGCTGATCACCGAGGATAAAAGAATTCCCCAAAAAACAAGGACTATAAAAAAAATCCGCGTTCATCCGCGCTGAACGAAGTTCATCCGTGGCATCCGCGTTCAAAAAGAGAAGTGAGAGATGAGAGATGAGAAGTGAGAGATGAGAGATGAGAAATAAGAAATAAGAAATGGGTGATTGGTACTTAGCTAAAAGCTAAAAGCCAAAAGCTAAAAGCTAATCTCAACCCTGCCTTGCCGGCAGGCAGGCTCAACCTTAACCTCAACCTTTAAAATTTGCCTGGATTTGTGGATAAAAACCAAACCATTGAATAGTTGAGAAGTTGAGCAGTTTAAAAAAAAGAGGCGATCCATTCCGGACCGCCTCTTTCTTTTTCCCCGAAAGGGGTCATTTAGTTTTTAGTCGTTCGATGGCAGTTCGAGGCCATAGCCCTGTTCCTTGTCGGCTTGTTTGAGTTTGAATGCCAGGAAGATGGAGATGACGCCACACACCACCAGCATCAGGATCGGCCATGTATAGTCATAATAGGGGAGGGCTCCTTCCAGTTGCAGTACCTTGATCTGGTCGGCCACTTCACCGCCGGTTAAGCCGGTGGCAAGCAATCGCTCACGCGTATCTGCTATGGCGCTGACCACGGCTGGATTCACCTTGTAAAGCAGGGCGCCTATGCCCCAGAAGAATGCTCCCAGGCCCCAGTTCTGCACGGTAAACATGGTGGCATAGGCTGTGCCCAGGCGGTTCTCGGCGACGATCTTGGCCACCGAAGGCCACATGGCAGCCGGTACCAGTGAGAAGGCGATGCCAAGGCTGAGGAGCCCGCCATAAGCCAGGAACTTCGACTGGAAAATGGAAAGCGAGAGGTGGGCGAAGATCAGCAGCAGCGACCCCAGGATCATCAGCGAAGCTGCCTTGCCCTTGCGGTCAACATAGCTGCCAAAGATCGGCGTGAAGATGATTGTCCCCAGCGGGATCAGCGAGGCGGTCTTGGGTCCGTTGTGGAGCCAGATGCCCAGGGTGTCACGAACCAGGTAAACGATCACGGCAAATACGGCCAGGATGGTGATCAGCGAAAGCCGCTTGCCCACGGTGGTTTTCATCCCGTTGGGGATCAGGGTGACCGAGAGGGCAAAGATGAAGATGATGACGTAAACCAGTGAGCTTCCAAGGGCTTCGCTGCCAGCTACTATCACGGCAGCGCCCTCAGGCAGGTAATAGGTAAAGCCAAACTTGTTGACCAGCAGGTCGGGCGCATACTGAATGAAGGGGAATACGGCCGAGTAGAATGCCACGCACAGCAGGGCAATGTAAATGAACGATTTATTGGTGACCAGTTTCACCAGGTCAGCAAATTTGAAATCCTCGTCAACGGCCTCTTCCTTTTCTTTCAGGGCTCCTGCAGCCATTTCCACATCTTTCCTGGCAAGGTCGGCAGCCTTGTTGGCTTTCACCTGCTTGTCGAGCTTGATGTCGAAGAACAGGTAAACCACAAAGAAGATCAGGCTGATGCCAATGAGGGCAGCGGCAAAAACTACGGCAGGCGAAACCCTGAGACCGGCAATATCGAGCGAAATGGCAATGGCCAGCGCTGAACCCAAACGTCCGAAGCCCATGTTGATGGCCATGGCAAGCGCCAGTTCATGGCCCTTGAACCATTTCACGATGGTGCGGGTAACCACCACACAAACCACCTCGAGGCCTGAACCAAACAGGACGCGCCCGACGATCATAAAAGTCAGTACGGTTGATTTATCATCGCCGAATAAGCCCATAGAGGCCATGGCAGTAATGGCGGCACCGATGGTGGCAAGGCCTCCAAAGGCAAGACCCGCCAGGCGAATCCCCCATTTGTCGAGGATGATGCCGCCAATGATGATCATACCAAACATGTTGGCTATGGTGGTAAGTCCAATGATTCGGCCAAACTCTTCACTGTTGATGCCAAGGTCGCTCTCCATCAGGTCGCGCAGGGGCGAGAAAAAGTCCTGGAAATAATAGGTGGAGAACATCAGACTGCTCACCAGAACAAGCACCAGCCAGCGAATGGCCTTGGACTCATTCAGTAATTTTTGTCGTTGCATTGTCTCTTTTTATTAGGTTAGTAAAAATTTGCAAAGGACAAAAATAGAAATTTTAAGGCAGCCTCAAAGCCTTAATTCATTATGCCTGTTAATTTTTTAGCAATTCTTTCAGGCTTCCCCCTTTATTTTAAAAAATCAGCCCCAGGTTCAATCCGGCAGAGTTGTTGCTGGTCCAGCGCTCGTTCTGGATCTCGATGCCAAGGCCCAGGTACATGGCGGTCCTTTTCGACAGGTTCAGCTTGGCGCCCAGGGTCGAGCTTAAAAACAAGCCGCCTTCCTCCAGGGCTTCCTCACGTTTGAAAAAGTTACCCATCCCCATCATAAAATAGGGCGTCACCTTTTGCTCCACCGAGCTAACCCTGAGAAAGGCAAAAAACGGATAGGTCAGCGCCCCGCTGTTTTCCAGGTTCTTCCTGGCGCCTGCACCGATGCCGGCAAGGAAAAACTGATTGAACTGGTAACCCAGCGAAAGGCCCAGCTTCAGCTCGTCGTAGTTGCCCCCGCCTATGCCGAAATAGCCCAATTCGACGATGCCCCGCAAACCGGGACTGAAGGGTTTTTCCCTTTCCGGTTCAGGCTCATCCCCGGCATCAGGGGTGCTGCTTTCAAAGGCTTCGGGGCGGTTGAAAACCCCGCCCACGGGCGCAGCTGCCGCTATGGCCGAACAGCCTTCACCAGGCAAAAAAACAAGCCCTTCGCTGCTTGCGCAGAAGGCTTGCTGACCATTACCAGGCGCGGGGGAAACAAGGAAGGCAAAAAAGAAAAAAAACAGGTATTGAACGCGAAATTTCATAAAAACAACAATCTTTGGGCGCCAAATCTAGGCATAATCCCGCTTACAAACAACATCATTCACAATATATTCGCAATCCGGGCTGAAACAACAGGCCCAGCTTATGCCTTTATGGTGCTGACCCATGGCGCCCGGACCCCCGGCGCAATACACACCGCGGCCAGCCCCCGGGGCAGGGCCATTACACCGCGCTGTCCAGTTGTTTTCCCTCCTCAGCGGCTTTCTGGTCAAGGTTCGTGCCAATGGCTATCCCGATGGCTATACCCATGGGGAACCCGATGCCCAGGAACGCCATGCTCCCCAGGCTTATGCCTAACGACATCCCCAGGGGAATGCCAAAAACAGCCAGGCCCAGCGCCATCCAAAGGTTCCGGTAGTAATTCTTCGGCACCCACCCCAGCTTTTCCCTGATCATTTTCAGCACCTGGTCATGGGTTTTTGCCAGGCGTCTTTTATAGGCTTTGCCGTTTGCTGCGGCGGCGTTCAGGCTCATGATCTCCTGGTCGATGGCCAGGGCAAGCGCCTCCGGAAGCCCCCTCTTGTCCAGCTCGGCCAGCAGGGCCTGCAGCTTTACATACCTTTGGTGGAGCCTGCTGCCCGCTTCCAGCTCCGGCCCGGGGGTTAATGGGGTGAGTGACATGGTTTTGTCCTGGTTTTTATAAGGGCTTACCGATGCTAAACCCTTGGTTCGAAGGTGTAAAGGTAGGCGATAATGGCTTTCAAAACCCTGGTAAGGCTGCCAAAAAAAACATTTTCTATGCCACCCCCTTCCCATCCGCGAAGGAACACGCTCGTGCCCACCCGAACCTTACACGAACATCATTCGAACATGGTAGGAGGATGGTTAAAGGAAAATGAAAAATTTAAAATGAAAGATGAAAAATGGAAGATGAAAATTTATGATTAGATAGGTGTTTATTTACATTGGAAAAATTTGCCTGAATTTGTGGAAAAATTAATTAACGCCCTAAACCCTAAACACAAACCCCTAAAACCTTGCCCTTACCTGCAGCTTGATTTCCGTCCTGGTATTGTCATCCAGGCCATCGGGTCCGGTGGTGGCGGGAGCGGGGTTTGCATAAAAGGTACGCGCAAGTCGGCCATACAGGTCGAAGTGGCGGTTAAGTCTATAGCGAATCAGGGCATAGGCGCGGCTTCCACGATGGTAGTAAAAGGGGAAGGAAAAAGCATAAAGCACATCATTCTCATAAACGTAGATGCGGCTTTCATAGCCCCCGGTGTCAAAAAGGGCATATCGAATGGTGATTGACCAAGGGCTATCGGTATTGCGATAGATCATATCCTGGAGGATGGCAAAGCCTTGTTCGTTTTGTTGTCCTTGACGGTAATGCGTAATTTCTATCCTGTTGCGCAGGCTTAGGGTGGGCGTAATGGCATGGCTGATATAGAAGCGGAGATTCTGGCGAATGACATCTTCAGGATAAGTTATCGCCACACTTTCCCGGGTGTTCAATGGTTTGTTCCTGATCCGATAACGCACGTAAATCTCTGTATTGCGGCGGGGATGATGGTTCAGTTGCACCAGGTATTCATAACCGCGGCTTGGGCTGTAGGTGCGGTATTTCATCCATGGGAAGGCGAAGTGGTCAGCATAGGCTGTCAGTTTCCATTGCTTTGAAAGTTGAAAGCTGAGCCCCAGGTAAAGGCCGTTCTCGTTGGCTACTCGGGTGTTTTCGCTAAAAGCTGACGCATACAATGCCTGGTAATCCCGGCTGAAATGGCGGTGAAGCAGTGAAAGCGACAGCCGGGGGTCGAGACTCATAATCAGCCCGTTGAGGATGGCATAACCTCCATTGGCGCTCAGGGCTGACTCACCAAAGAAGTGAACGTTGCGGCGGACAAAGGAGAAGTTGCACCCTATGTTGGTGTTTTTATTTTGGTTGAAATCGAATTGATTATAAAAGGAAAGATCGCGTCTGTACTCAGCGCCCAGAAATGTATGGCTTGCGGTCAGGCCCAGGTTGAATGAATTTTTTTTCCAGGCCAGGTGGCCCCCAAATAGGTTTTCGCGAATGGCGTGCTTGTCGGCAAGTTCGGCAAGCGTGCGGTGCAGACCGGTTTGCTGAAGACTGGTGATAACCAGTGACTCCCCCTCGAGGGTGTCGGCTTCAAGGATGTTGGCGTCGCGGCGTTTGGAAGAGGCAAAGGCGGTGAGCTCAAAATGGCCCAATGCAAAAGTAAGGCCTGTCCCCCTGAAGAAGGCATTTTCATCCACGGAGGTATGCGGGCGGATACCCTGCGCCTGCTTGTGGACAGCAATGGCCTCGCTGCTCTTTCCAAAGCTAAGGCCCGACCAGAGGGTAAGCCCCTGCCCGAACTGCAACTGGTAATCGCCGACCACTGCTGTGCGCAGTATCCCCAGATCGCGTATCAAGAAATGGCCGGAATAATAGTCAAATCCCCGGGGCTGACCATGGCTGAAAAAAACCTCGCCAGGGTCTTTCTCGGCGGTGAAGCCTATGCTCAGGTGATTATAGCATGTGAAGCGATATCTTGTGTAAAGGCGGTATGGGCTTCCCGGATATACTGGTGCCGGATCTGAGTTCTCTTCTGTTGGGTCAGGGATGATGAAGCCCCTTGGTAATTCTATTTGTCGCTGCCAGCGAAGGAAATACTGGTGTTGACCCTGCTGCAGGATCTCATTAAAACCAAGGTGCCTCCTGAAGGGGGTATCCCTGACCGAAACATAAGGCTGAATGGCACGTATGGTGGAGGGGTCAAAGCCATCAATGCTTTGTAATTCAAGGACACTCAGCAACTTGCCTTGCTGACGGATGTGGTCAAGAAGGTTTTGGATCTGGATTTCATTGAGGAAAATCAACCTTCGTAAATCATGCGCTGAAGCCTCATTGAGATTAAGGGGATGGGAGCGCAACATTTCCAGATCTTCAATGAGGGCGCTGAAGTCGGGCTCTTCTTCTGTTTCCTCGGCCAGACTTTCGATGCGCTGCTGAAATATCTCCTCGTTCAGGGGCAGGGGAGGAAGGGTGTCAGGGAATGCGGGCTGCTGTCCCTGTAAAAGGAAGGGCAAAAGGCAGCAGGCCAGGCAAATTCGCCAGCTAATAAACAAATGGTTGATATGTTTCAAATGGGCCATCATCTGCCCGCTCGTTTGATATCAGAATGCATAAACCAGGCTGGCTTGGGGAGAATAACCCAGCACCTGATGAAAGGACGAAGCCAGATCGATTTGAAGCCTACCCAGTTTCATTCCGAAGCCGAAGGCATTGGTAGTAGGTCGTGTTCCTATCCCAGCCCTTAGGTAAATGTTCTCTGTCAGGCCATAATCCAGCCCCATCCGAAAAACTGGCTTATTGTCAAGATCCTTTTCAGTCTCAAGGCATACCAGCACCCGGTCAGAGAAACTGTAAGCCATCCCAAGGCGCAGAATGGTGGGAATACGCTCAGCGCCCAAGACATCCATTTTGGCCAGGGTGGGATTAAACAGGTGCACGCCTATATTCAGGCGGGGCAGCAATTCATACAGAACCCCCAGTTCAGCAGCCAGGATGCCTTTTGAACCATAGCCTTCTTCAATAAAGGTATGGAGATAGTTAAGCTGCACCCCAACCGAAAGCTTCTCACCGAAAGGACGGGCATAGGCCAGCCCCACTTTGCTCTCGTGATAATGGCTGTAGCCGAAAAAGGAAAGGCTCAGCCCCAAGACGCCGCCTGCCGCCGGCAGGGCCAGGGCAGCAGCCCCCAGGCTCATCTCGCGGCTCAGGAAGCGGTTCTCAAAGTAAAAGCCTGCAGCAGGCCCTGGCTGATGCGCAAGCCCGGCCTGGTTGTGACTCACCGCCCAAAAATCGTAAACGGCTACCATGGCGTTACCCATCCCAGCAGACCTTCCCCCGAAAGGATAATTGTCACCTGCAGCCACCAGCAAGGAATTGGTGCTGCCCAACAGTATTAATATCAGCACTACCAGCGGTTTCATTGATTCTTTGAAAGGGAAAACCAGGGTAAAGGATTTGTGTGGGCATGCAATTTATGTAAAATATTTCTCCTGAAAAAACCAGGAAGATACATATTTATCTATTGGTCATTTATTTTAAACCAAACAAGCCTGATCAATCAAAAGGGCAGGAGAATATTGCGGCAGAAAAAAATTATTCTTAAAAAATTTATGGGTGTTTATATGCACCATGAAAAAGCTCACCGGCTTCCTGTTTTCATGCATAAACACAGGAGAAATACAAGGCCGGGGACAACAAGAAATTCCATTTCAAATAAGAAAAACAATAAATAGTCAGGAAAAAAACTTTGTTTATCGGTTCAAGTATCGGAAAATATCATATATTTGTTAGTGACCAAAACCTTTAAGCCATGAAAAAGAATTCCCAGTGGATCGCCCTGGTGGCGATGGTTATTTTTCTTGTAATCGGATGTGAGAAAAACGGGGTGGAGTTTTCGGAAAACCCCTCCCGGTTGAATGCCCTTGAAACCAAGGTGAAGCCTGCACCCCAGCCCCCCTATGAGCTGTCGCCCGATGCGACACCCATACAGGTATACGGGGTATGGCATGCCGGGAACGACTACTGCACCTGGGGCACGGTGCGCGACATGGAAGAGTTTGACTTTAACAACCATTGGATCGTTGACCGTGGCGGCGGAGAGCCCTCCGTGAACCTGGTGGTGCTGAGCTTTGTGAATCCTTTGAAATTGCTGAACCAGACCACGGATGCCACCACCCTGAACGGCATCCCCCGGGGAATGACCCAGGAGGTGGTAAACTATTTCAAGAACCATGGCATCAGGGTGATGCTTTCGATTGGCGGCATCACCTATACCGACGACTGGAACGCTGCCCTGGCCGCCGATGCCGCCCTGCTTGGGGAAAAAGCCGCCTTGGTGGCAGGACAACTGGGGGTGGGCATTGAAATTGATTATGAACAAAACAGCGATCCTGACCTGGATGGCCTGCAAGCCTTCATCGACGCTTACCGTTTGGTGCATTCCTATGATGCCACGGGGGCCAACCATGCGGCAAGGCTGACCATTGACCTGGCAGCAGGCGACCGCTGGCTCATTGCGCTGTGCCGCAAGGCCACGGCAGATTGGTTAAGAACAGATTTGCCTGTGCTTGACTATGCCAATGCCATGGTGCCTGCCCGCCAGCCCACGGCTTCAGGGGCCATTGCAAACTGGGACGAACACATTGACGGCAAGCCCCAGTATGCCCCGCCCATTCCCCCGCTGGCGCCCTGCAAATTTACCGGGGGCTTGTTCATTACCAACCGGAAATCCATTCCTGAATGCGTTGACTTTTACGCGTCCATCCAATACGCCAACCGTGATTACGTGACCAGGATCATGCCTAATGGCGCAGGCACTTCTCCCGGTATGCTGGGGTATATGTTCTGGGCGGCTGAATGTCCTTCGACCCGCAGCCTCTGCACGACCGGCAGTAATGAATGTTCGGGCGGGGTAGGCGAAGGCTCGGCTTTTTTTAACGTCCCTGTGCCGATGCCGGCGCTCAGGCAGAATTAGGGTTTCAGGTTTAAGGTTCAAGGTTCCGGAAACTTCAATATTCATTATTCCTTGTTTCCTGCCTGCAGGCTTGTTCTGAGATAAAAAAATTACGGGTCTACCTCCCCCTTTGGAGAGCCTGTCTCGCCTCAGGCGAGGGGTTGGGGGGAGGTTCTTCCCTTTCTGGAATCCTCCTGTCCTGCTCACCAGCGGATTTCAGGTTCCGGGCAATTAGATGCGGAACCGGAAGGTGTGTTTTTTCAGTTCTTCATTGGCCTTTTCAACCTTTGTGCCAAGGTTTTTCTTGAATGCCAGCAGGCGTTTTTGAATGATGGGATCGGTATGTGCCAGGATCTGGGTGGCAAGGATGGCGGCGTTCTGGGCGCCGTCGAGGCCCACGGTGGCCACGGGGATGCCGGGAGGCATCTGCAGGATGGACAGGATGCTGTCCCAGCCGTCGATGCTGATGGAGGACCGCACCGGCACGCCAATCACGGGCAGGATGGTAAAGGCCGCAACAACACCAGGCAGATGAGCCGCACCCCCGGCGCCTGCGATGATGACTTTTATGCCGCGCTTATCAGCATTGGAAGCGAACTGGGCTACCGCTTCGGGCGTGCGATGGGCTGACAGGGCATTGATCTCAAAAGGGATTTCCATCTCATCAAAGAACTTGGCCGCTACTTCCATCACCGGCATATCGGAAGTGGAGCCCATGATAATGCTGACTAAAGGCTGCATAAGGGTCGGGGTTTTGGGTTAGAGTGCAAAAATAGGAAAAAAGTTTGAGGGTTGTCATGGTTGTCGG
>JAZBOS010000123.1 GCA_036351255.1 Bacteroides sp. | reverse complement strand
GTTGGTGATGTCGTGGTTCCCGGGCACATAGAAGAACGGGGCCTCCAGCGGCTCGATAAAGCTCATAAACTCCTTCCATTCGGCATTCAGCTGCACAGTGTCTTTGGTATACCCTTCTATCAGGTCCCCCACGCTCATCACAAATTCCGGCTGCAGCAGGTTCAGCTTCCGGATCCCCATGGGGAACACCCCGGGGCGGTGCCCGCCGGTGCGGTCGGTAACGATGGCAAACTGGAACTGGGCCGGGGACTCGTTCCACTCAATGTGGTTCCACGGCTTTTTCTCGGTGGGGATGTCGATGTAGATGGTGGGTTTCTGTTGGGCAGAAGCCCCGGCAGACCACAAGACAAGGCAAAGGAGGGAGGCAAGTCGAAGCATGGCGTAGAATTTTTCGGAAGGTGGTTAAAATCCGAAAATACTATAATATTCCCATGTTTAAGATTGCGTTAATTCTGGGGGAGGGTGAAGCCTGGCGAACCAACTGCGCCAACTAAGGGCATGGCTTGTTTTTAAAGGCGTGAATACCCCCTGGCGGCAGGAAAATGCAGATC
This sequence comes from Bacteroides sp., assembly GCA_036351255.1. Classification (NCBI taxonomy): domain Bacteria; kingdom Pseudomonadati; phylum Bacteroidota; class Bacteroidia; order Bacteroidales; family Bacteroidaceae; genus Bacteroides; species Bacteroides sp. The sequence continues at coordinate 3,527 of JAZBOS010000123.1, read as the reverse complement.
GGGTCCCTTCGGGCTGCTACGGGCCTTTTGGGACAGCAAATGAACCCTGTCCTGCCCGGCAACAACCTCATCCTGACCAATACAGGACTTAGGATATTTCTGGAATACTGCAATCTTATTGCAGAAGAAATGAGTACCTTGAGTAAAAATTCAGCATGATTACAAAGGAAAAATTGAAGGAACACATCGAGAAGTTCCCGGATACGTTCTCCATGGACGAGCTGATTGAACGCCTGATCTTTATTGACAAGCTTGAAAAAAGGATACAGCAATCTCAAAGCGGCGAAGCCATCAGTGAGGACGAACTAAAAGAGGATCTTCAAAAATGGTTCGAATAAGTTGGCTGGTTTCAGCCAGGCAGGATCTCAGGGAAATATTTGATTACATTTCCCTCGATTCGGCCAGATATGCCAAATTTCAAATAGAGCGCATATTTTCCCGTACACAAATCCTAAAAAAGCAACCTTCACTTGGAAAGGTAGTCGAGGAAATTGGAGACCCCAATATTCGGGAACTGGTTGAAGGAAATTATCGCATAATTTATCGAATAGTGAATCAGCACCACATACACATACTCATGGTACATCATGCGTCTCGGGATTTAGGGAGAAGGATTTAGAAGCTTACTCCTGGCTAACCCCGGGCAAACAAAGGAGCTAAGACTAAAATACGCCATAAAATACCCGCGGAACAAAAGGCTTTACATCGAATAAGGAAAACCCGACATCGGCGCCCGCGAGCCCCATCAACTCCCCGCCTTTGCGGAACCGTTCAGCCCGTGTTTCGAAAGGGAACAGATCAAAAACGAAACAGGGTAGCCCCCCCGGGGATTATCCATCTAACTTACCATTTCCACCCAAACCCGGTGGTAAAGATATAGTCGACATCCCTTCCTGCTTCAGCCGGGCGGTTGTCATAGTTCAGGGTAAAACCGGCCCTGACGTAAAAGTCCTTGATGAAAACATCATCATATTTTGCATCGAACCTAAGGTCTGTACGAATACGACCCGATTCAACGGATTCATCGGAAACAAGGGTTGGATAGACAACTAAATTGGTGAGAAGGTTTAAATCGCCGATGTCGTACAGGTTTAATTCTGTCCCAAAAAAACCTTCCATAGACTGTCGACTTGGGGCCGTGGTGGTCCCATCCTGCGGGTTAAAAACAGGCGAGAAGGTTTCCCCGGTATAAGCGATACCTCCATAAACATTCCAGTATAAAGAGTTGGTGCGTCTGAGGAAATTACCAACACCAACCTTAGCCGTGGCCCGCAGTTCCAATGATTGTTCGGTGTTTGAAAGGAAATTCAGGTCTGCCCCAACATTCCAATCGGCAGGCAGGAAGTAGCGGTAGCCGAGGCCCCCATCATTTCTTTGAATATCCGACACGTTGTCCTGGGTGGTTATCAGGGAATTGAAATATAAATCTGCGGACCATCGGTCCTCTAAATAGCCCATCCTTATATTGCCATTTAGCTGTCGTTGATTGTTGGCTTTGGTCAGCGAGAGCCCGAAGTCAATGTTCGCGGAAAGGCGACTCAGAAAGCCCCCATTTTCCAAACTCTTTATGTTTACAACGTCATCCTGGCCTACTGTGATGTCTTCGCCTTGCTCATCGTCGATAAAAATTTTTCCCGGGCCTGCGCTCCTGAACGTTCCGGTTATCCTGCGGCCGTCGGAAAGTGTGATTAAGTAGCGCTGCGTCGCCTTCATCTCTGTGATGTCTTCCCAGGTAATCTTAAAATCAGAATCGGAATACGAAGGTTCAATGGTAAGAACGCCCCGGTCCAGGCTTTTTAAATCCCCGACAATGACATCCCCGTTGTTCAGGTACAACGTGTCATTTTGTGCGTAATTCGTATAGGGAAGGATAAGAAGGAAAAAAATAAACGTGTAGAATCTAAGCATCGCAGTTGCGGTTTCCAGTTTTCTCGAAATTTTTGTGGGCTGCAGCTGTTCAAAAATACAGGATATGTTGATTTTGATGAATTCTGCGTCCGGAATCTGAGTGCAAACTTCAAATAGTTCAGGTTCCGGACCTCCTCTTTTAAGCAGGCGGCGGGGTTTTCACGGGTAGTCCGGGCTCAGGCCAGGTTCGGGCGGGACTCTGATATATTCGGACTTACATGCGCAGGCCCTCAGAGCAACCCGAACAGGTAAATGGTCAGCATTCCCCAGCCCGTGCCCGTTACCATGCTTAGGATCGCCAGGATAATGGCATGGGGCATGAGCTCCTTTTTATAGGCGGCGGTGACAGCCGGGGCTGTGGAAATCCCCCCGAGGTTTGCCATGCTCCCGATGGCCACCCAGGCAATGTTAGTCCGGAGCAGGCGGGCGGTCAGGAGCATGAATCCAAAATGCAGGATCAGCCAGAGCAACACCAGGAGTACCAGGTTCACGGGTAGGGTAAGGTTGGCAAAGTTGAGTTTCAGGCCCAGGATAGCCATGATGAGCACGATGGAGAACCCGGCCAGTTGCAGTACCAGCTTGTGGTTCCAGGGCCGCACCACATTGCCCAGTACAATGCCGACCAGGGACAGCACCACAATGCTCATTAGAAAACCCATCTGAAGGAAATGCGCGCCGGCCATAACCGCCGCGATGCAACCGAGGGTCACCAGGTTGATGCGCCCCAGGCGGGCAGCTGAACGGGTCGCGGGGGGCTCCACCACGGGAAATTCGCCGGCAATCCCCCAGGCCCTGTTGATTTTCTCGCTTTGCTTAATGAACTGAAACATCAGGATGGTCCAGATATTGACCAGGATATTGTCCAGGACCAGGATGGACAGGAAGAGGGACTCGGGCGTGCCCGCCAGCTCTTTCAAAACCAACTGGCTTGTACTGCCCCCTATCCAGCCCCCCACGATGGGGGGGAGTCCCTTCCAGTACGCCTGGTCCAGGAACAGTTCTTTATTGGCCGGGTCCAGCAGCCCTGACAGCCAAACGAGCAACACCGGAAGGGTGGCGATCACCAGCGAACCGGAGACGAAAACAAGGACCGGCTTTACCCCTACAATGCGGAGCTGTTTAAAAGAAAGGGCGCTCATAATGGTCAGGATGGCAAAGGGGATGATCCACGTACGGCTCCAATCGTGCAGGGGGACCCCTGAGAGGTCCACACCGGCCAAATGCGTAAAGGCTGCGGGTAAGACATAGGCAAAGAGGATGGCGGGGAACCAGTCCAGCAATGTTTTGATCCACCTCGATCGGGCCCTGCTGATCCACAGCACAAAGGCAACGGTGGCCAGGACAAGGACCACAGCGCTGAACAGCAACTGCCCGTCATTCATGGCGCAGCTCGATTGTGCCGGGGCACATGGGCTCCCTTGCGGAAATAAGTTGCGGGTTACCGGCTCGATTCACCGCAGGGGCGGTAGGGGTGGAAGGGCTGAAGCAGGGGGGCATGGGCGGGCTGTTGCCCTTTCAAGATAAGGAAATTCCGCTTTCACAACAGCACGTAAATTCGTTATGCCTCCCTCCGGGACAGGTTCTGCCGGGGTCACAACAGCCTCGCCCGCCCGGGGATG
>JAZBOS010000122.1 GCA_036351255.1 Bacteroides sp. | reverse complement strand
CCTTAGGCCCCTTGTGATTATTCGTCACACAGATATCCTCAAAATCAGAAACTGACAATATTGATAATTTTGATAATATTGATAATTTCCCTGTGATGGATCCCGCCTAGCCCCGGAAATCAACCGGCCTGGCATTCATGCCGGGTTTAAGCTTGATCTGTACCAAAGAATTACCCCCCATCTTAAGGAGCCGCTGTATGCGAGGCCTGTCCGCCAGCGGCGTGAGAGGCGTACTGGTGGGCTAGCCTCAGCTCAATTAGATGAAAGGCCCTGTTCAGCAGCCCTTCCAAATACAATCAAAGAGCTGTTTTGCCCTCTGTCTTGCCCTGTTTCTCTTCTTCTATGCGGGTTCTCAGGCGCTCTGCCCACCAAACAAAGGATTTTTCAATGTCGCCAAAGGTATTTGTGAACTTGCTTCGAAGGGCCGAAGTCCCAGAACGTGCATCCAATATGGCCGCCAGGCGCTCGTTGGTTTCACCATCCAAGAATTCTGCTTCAACGGTCACTGACCCTACTCCGATCGCCGTACCCCGCAGGGTTTGCTTTCCCAGGCTCACGAGTTTGAAGGGAAGATAGATGGCAGAGACCTCACCCACAACCGGTGTTGATCTCCTGAATTCCGTAATGGCAGCATGCACGATCAGCACATCCGGCCCCCCTTCCTCCACCATCGTGTATTGCTCTGACAAGGTGTAATAAAGCGAAGTATGAAATAGGTCGATGAGCCTTTTCCGGTTTTCGGGCGAAACCCTGTTGATGGGCGATTTGGGATCGTCTGACTTCCAGAGTTCAATGGGCTGTATCCAGATCTTATGGTATCGGCTCCAATCTGCCCCCGGGCGGAAATAAACCAGGTTTGCCTGACCCTCGGCTCCTTCCTGCATCTGGGAATAGTCAACCAGGAAACCGGACGGATGGTTATATCGGTCATTGCTTACCTGCCGCGTTGTTTTACAGCTGATCAAACCGGTGATTAAACAGATGGCGAAAAGTGCCTCAATAAGTCTGTTTGCTTTTGTTTTTCTCATTGTCATGGAGTTAAAGGCCGTCAATTGTTAAAAATCACTTTAAAGTCATTTTTCATGCTGATTTCTCTCCAGCCATTTTCGAGGCACATCTGTCTCATGATCTCAGCATCATAATCGTACTCCCTATCCGCATCGTCATGATTGACAATCATTTGCAGGTTCAGCGGAGCGTTTTTACTGTATTCCAGCATGTGATAATCACCGCTTGAATTGCCCACAGCCAATACCGGGACTTTGCCAATCCGGTTCAGGATATTGACCGGCTTTCCTCCTTCATCGTTTACGGGTTCTACAAACCCGTGTTCGCGCACAAAATAAGATTCGTTGCCGTTTTCTACCCAACGGCTCAGCACCGTTGTCCCGATCGCATTGCGGGAAGGGATGCCTGCGGCATCTTCACAAAAGGAACGAATAAACTCAGTTTCTGAGCCGGAGACGATGTACACTTCAAAGTGATTTTCGTGCAGATAGTCGACCAGTTGCAGCATAGGGGCAAAAAACAGCTGATCGTAAGGCTTCTGATAGCGTTTATCAATGACTGTGCGAACATAGGCCTTCGCGGAGTCCCTGTATTGCTCATCGGTAAACCCGTCGTAAGCATGAAGTATTAATCCATACAAACCCTCTTCTCCGTAGAGGCTGAGCTTTTCAAAATAGGCCCAGTCGTTTGCGTACACCGCTTTATAGGGTTGTTTTTGTGTCAATTCAGGGTTTTCCTCAATCTGTTGAATGAGCTCCCTGATCACAAAATCGAAATAGACGAAGTCAGGTTTCTCGAGTAAAATGGTGCCGTCCATGTCAAAAACAGCCACACGCTCATTGACGGGCAGAAAACCTGGATTGTTTACATCGGTCACCGTGCCCAGGAAATCCAGAATTGAGGTTTTTGCTGGACCTTCATTCCAGAGCGCAAGGGGATCGTCATGGGCCATGACTGCCTGGGCAGAAGATTGAAAAACCCCGAGACCTAAATATGCAGTTATCGCTAAAACTGCAAAAAATCTGACTGTTTTCATTTTAAATCTATTCGTTTTATTGTCAGGTTCCTTATTGAATGCTGCTTGGACAATGAGGCAGATCTTAATTTACCAATTCTATTTCACCGGGCTTCCAGGTCTTGTCGAACCACGGTTCAAGCGGCCCGTATATCCGAAGCATAATGAACCACCCTTTTCCGGGTACCGTCTGAATCCAGTTGGCTTCTTTTCCTGCAGGGGCTTCGGGGCCGAACCAGACGTCCACCGAAGTGTCGGGGTTGACGACAATATTCTCCCTGAGGCTGCTGATGCTGGGAAATTGCTGATCGGTTTGAAGCAAAGACCGTGTCTGCGGGTCGTAAACCACAAATGACCAGAATCTTTTAGCAGGGATATTACCGGGCAGATGAAGCCTGTAATTTTTTCCGCCATCAAGATACTGTCCCGTCGCGTCGTGTTCGGTGGAGATGTACTGGGAAAGTTGCCCGACAAACTTCGTGCTCCAGGCGGGACTGCTTCCGGTTGCAAAGTAAAAGTATAAGGTACGGGCATCAAGGTTCAGCACCCCTCCAGGAGAGAATTTATAATCATTTCCGATAAATAAAGTCTTCCATTGGCTGTTGGGATAGAAGTAGGCCTCCTCATCGCGGGTTTTAAAGGTAATGGCGCGGGCCGTGGCGTTACCTATGGCAGCGGCATCGGTGAGAATGCTTTTCATCCGTTCATCGGGCTCAAAAGGTTGGCCTTTCTGAATGCCGATGGAGGCGAGCAGCCCCCTTACCTCAGGATTCACGGCCTCCAGCGGCTCTTCCTGGATGACCTGGTTGACTTCGTTATAAAATGAGAAGTCGTTGGAGTGGACGGTGTTGACATATTTTCCTGAAAAGTCGACAAAGTTCATTGCCGGAGGATTTGCTGCCATTTTTAGCGGGTATGCCCGGTAGTTGTTTTTTGCATAATCGATGGCTGTTTTCATATCCCCACCCTCAATAAAGACGCGGAAAAAACACCAGTTTCCGTAGGTTTTGGATTTGAGGACAAAATAACCTTCAGGTACAGGTTCATTATAACCCGGAGGAAGCAGCAGAAATTTCCCGCCCTTGCCCATATCCGGTCCGAGTGCCCCGATATCGGTTACGAAACCAAACCAGAAGTCATCAATCACGCCCAAAACCCCTTCAGGAATTTCAATCACGAGTGGTCCCTCGTGGGTGTCGAACCAGGTGACATTGTAAACGGTTTCCGTGTTCCCCGTGAGAAAAATACCGCGTGCATCCAACAGCGATTCAGAAATCAGGACGGTTTGGTTGTCCGGTCCAAAAGTCCTGATGCCTGTACGAAAGGCATATGCCGAGGCCGGGGGTATGCAGGTGAGAAAGGTCTGTACACCCCGCTGGAGATCCAGGTTGTCATAGACTTTCTGCGCAGTGGCATCGTCAGGGAAACCATCAAAAAACCGCAAGGTACCCAGGGACGTTTCCACCACATCGGGGGTGGTGATCGATGCGGGGATCTCAGTGGTCATTTTGTAAGCGGTCGCAGGGGTGCTTTCTTTTCCCTGTTCTCCGGCTTGTTTGCAACTGATCATTGTGATTGCAAGGGCAATGAACCCAATGATTAAATTGATCTTTTTCATAGTGTTTGGTTGTTTGGATTAAGGAATTAATTCGATCTCCCCCGGGAGCCAGGTTTTGTCGAACCAGGGTTCATTCGGGCCGTAAAGCCTTAAAAGGGCGAACCACCCCTTTCCCGGTATGGTCTGAATCCAGTTATTCTCCTTGCCTTCCGGAGCTTCCGGTCCGAAATAAACATCGATTGACGCATCAGGATTCAGCAAGAGTTCCTTATTCTGGCTGGACACCATTGGGAATTGCTGGTCCGTCTGAAGCATGGATCGGGTCTGGTAATCATACAGGATCACTGACCAGAAATCCTCCACCGGGACGTTCGGGGGCAAATGCATCGTGTAGTTTTTTCCGCCATCCAGGGGATTCCTCAAAGCATCCGTATAAGCAAGGGCATATTGTGATCCTTTACCGATCATCTTTAAATCTTCAGCTGGGCTAATACCCATCCCTACAAAATAACAGCCAATAAAGGCATTCATGTCCAGTACATTCGGCTGGCTTTCAGAATTGTATCCCGCCGCGAAAAAAGGACGCCACGAACCGTTCTCTGAAAAGTAAATTTCTTCCTTACGGATTTTATACGTAAGGGCTCTTGCGGTTGCATCACCAACAACAGTGGCTTCAGCCAGTATCTTCTTCATGCGTTCATCTGGAGCAAAAGCCTTCCCTTTTTCTATCCCGATGGATGCAAAGAAACCAAGACTAACCCTGTCTAAGGATGTTGTTTGCTCTGCCTGCACCACCTCATTTAGATATTCCCAGAACTCTTGACCTGATGGCGCTATTGCCTTGAAATTCTTTCCGGAAGCATTTACAAAATTATTGGCTGGCGGATCATTGGCCTGGGACAAGAGGTAGGCCCGGGCATTTTTCTTCAAACTTTCGATGGCCGGCCGGAAATCTTCACCAACAGCAAAATGACGGTAAAAAACCAAGCTCTGAAATGTAGGCGAATGAACCACAAAATATCCTTCAGGAACTGCTCCCTCGTATCCGGGAGGCAAGATCAGATATTTTCCGCCTTCTCCTTTGTCGGGTCCGACCATCCCCAAATCAACAACAAATAGGGACCAGAAATCATTGATCATTCCCAAAACTTTAGGCGGAATTTCAAGGACAACGGGCCCATTATTCAAATCGATCCAAACGCATGTGTATGGACTATTGCTGTTTGCCGTCAGCACCAGGGCACGTGAATCCAAAAGGTTTTCCCATGTAATGATCGTATTGTTTGCCGGACCCCATTCTGTCAATCCATTACGCATGGCAAGCATGCTTACGGGAGGAATGCCCAGTAAATAGGCCTGAACAGCCCGCTGGAAATCAAGATTGTCATAGAGTTTCTCCACGGTGTTGTCATCGGGAAACCCGTCAAAGAAATTCAAAACTCCCAAACGGCTTTCTACCTGATCAGCAATTTCAAAGCCTTCGGGGAGGGGCGTGGTCATTTTGTAAGCGGTCGCAGGGGTGGTTTCTTTTTCCTGTTCTCCGGCTTGTTTGCAACTGATCATGCTTATTGCCAAGGCAATGAAAGCAAGAATTAAACTGACTTTTTTCATTTGATTTGTTGTTTGATTTATTGAACTAATTCGATTTCGCCTGGCCGCCAGGTCTTGTCGAACCACGGTTCGAGCGGGCCATAAAGACGCAACAATGTCAGCCACCCTTTGCCGGGTATGGTTTGGATCCAGTTGGCTTCCTTTCCGGGAGGTGATTCCGGCCCGAACCAGATATCCACAGATGAGTCAGGATTGATGACGATGTCTTGTTTCTGACTGCTGGCGCCGGGAAACTGCTGATCGGTCTGGAGCATCGAACGGCTCTGAGGATCGTAAACAATGACTGACCAGAAGTCTTTGGCTGGGATACCATGAGGCAGATGCAGCTGATAATGCTGTCCGCCATCGAGTTAATTGCCTGTGGCATCGCGCTCTGCAAAGGCATATTGCGAGCCGATACCTATCATCTTCACCATCATGGCTGGTGTGACACCTGTGGCCGCGTAATAGAATAACGTCCGTGCATCGGGATTGAGAATCCCGCCCGGGGAGAACTCTATGTCGTTACCTATAAATCCATTCTTCCATTGGCTGTCAGCGTAGTAGTAAGCCTCACGATCGCGTGTGCTGAAGGTGATGGCACGAGCCGTTGCATTACCGACAGCCACGGCATCATCGAGTATGCCTTTCATTCGGGCATCAGGTGCATAGGGTTTGCCTTTCTGCATGCCGATAGAGGCCAGCAATCCGCGGATTTCCGGATCAACGGCCTCAAGAGGCTCTTCCTGGATTACCTGGTTGACCTCACCGAAGAACGTTGTGTCGTTGGAAGGAATACAATTGAAGAACGCTCCGGACATGTTCACAAAATTCATCGCAGGCGGATTCTCTGTCTGTTGCAGGGGGTAGATGCGGAAATTCTTCTTCATATTCTCCACTGCTGGTTGCAGGTCGCCATTTACCAGAAAGCCACGCAGGAACAGGAAGTTCCCAAAGGTGGGTGAACGCGCGACGTAATAGCCTTCCGGCACCTCGCCTGCAAAGTCCGGTGGAAGCAGCAGATACTTTCCTCCTTGTCCTTTGTCCGGACCCGCCCTGCCCATGTCGATCACATAACGACACCAAAAATCGTCAATAAAACCAAGCACATCAGGTGGCGCTTCGATGACCATTGGGCCACTTTTTGTATCGACCCAGACGGTGAGGTAGATGGTCTCACTATTCGCTAAGAGGTAAAGGCTGCGCGAATCGAGAAAGGATTCGGCGATGAGCACAGTTTGGTTGTCCGGGCCAAAAGTGCGGTATCCCTCCCGGGTCGCAAACATGGATGCCGCCGGCAAAGCCGTAAGAAATGCCTGTACGCCTCGCTGGAAGTCGAGATTGTCATAGACCTTCTTTACGGTAGCATCGTCGGGAAACCCATCGAAAAACCTTAAAGTCCCCAGCGAGGTCTCGGCAACATCGGGGGTGGTTACCGAAACAGGGATATCAGTGGTCATTTTGAATCTGGCTGCCGGTGCTTCTTCTTTATTACTTCTGTCATTCCGGTTACAACTCATGGCAAGGATCACTAAAAGGAATCCAGGCAAGAGGTAATAGATTTTTGCTTTCATTTCAAATTAGTTTTGGTTGGACAGAAAGAATGAGTGAGTCTTTGTCTGTTCATATTTTTTTGGGTTTGTGCAAAGAAAAACCCGGCTTTATTGAATTCCCGGCTCTGTAACATGTAATTGTTAGATTTACAGCAATTTGCGGGATTCGTAATTTTTTACCTGTTAATTCTGTCAAGTACTTCCATTCTGGTCTTTCGCAAATTTTCCTCCCGTTCTGCAGAAGTTACTTTTACACTGTTCTCTGCCATCACCGTCTCAAGATCGGACAACTTCACTTTTTTACAGGTCACTCTTTCTTCTTCTTTTTGATAATTAAACCTTCCTGTGATAGTGCCGACCTTAAGACCGCCGGTAGAAATCCAGTTTGCATAACCTGGGTCGTTATGTGTAATCAGAATCCTGATTTTCCCGTCCGGATCAGTCACCGCATCGATATTATTGATCTCTTTGGGGATATCTGTTGGGGATATGGACTGGCACCAGAAATTGGATGCCGTGAATGACCAGTATGCTGCCTCCACCGGTTTCATTTCCAAAGCCAGCACTTCATCAGGTTCCAGGTCCCAGGAGCCATAATAATATTTATTCTCCAAAGACCCCCCATATGAACTGATATCTTCGATGACCTTGATTCCATTGACGGTTTGCCGCATTAACCTGGTCATTTCCAGGAAAACCAATGCCACATTTTTTACCATGTTTATCGAATTGTTTAGCTTTTCGGCCAGTTCTTCTCCACTGTTACTTTCAATAGGGATGGTAAGGGGTTGATCGATCCTTTCTATGCTCAGTCTGAATCGTTTCTGGGTTTCATCATCCGCAATATACTCTCTGATAATTATTCCTGTTGTACTGTCGCTCAGCTGAAAAAAATTTCCATCAACCGGCTTCTCTTTACTGAGAATAACTTCATAAGAACCATCCTCATTCGCTTTATAATCATAAATATTCCTGGTTGAAAGGGTTTTGCCGCCCTCTTCTGTCACCCAGAAGTTATTCATAGCCTGAAATGTAGCCGTAACGGGAAGTCCGCCCTGAGGCTTGCACACAACACGGTAGATGCCGTTGGGATCAATGTTGGCACAGCGGAAGATTGCGTCCCGCTGATTGCAACCCCATGCTGCCAGATCATCCCAATTAGAGATGAATTTCGGCCGGTCAGGGTCGGCATTCAGCAAGTGATTATTAATTCCGGCATACAAGAGGGTGTATAAGTATCTGTAACCGTCGGAAACCACCTGGGGATCGTCTTTTAAAACCCCTGGCTGACTCATCAGCCAGGGACCTAATCCAGCCATTTTTTCAGAAACCATTTGCCATTCACGGGCCAACATATCTTGTTGATATTGTGCCGACTCTTTTTGTTTGATCAGATTAGCACCGGTGTTTTCTTTTTCCTGAGCAGCTTGGCAACCCATTAAAACCAGGAAAATCAGGACGGATAGTCTTCTCGCTTTCATTGCTTTTCAGAATTTTTAAACGGGAAAAAGGGCCTTGGAGAAATATTAAGATTTTATCCACACCAAATATCGTGTGGAAAAAAACAATGCGGAAATTTTGAAGGCTCGCCTTTGTACTGTTTTTAAAAAACCGTGCAAGAAAGCGTATGAAGGGTTATTTTTCCGTGAAATCCAGGTATCAATGCACAGTACATGGAAATTTTCAATCGGGAAATTCAGCTTCAGGTGTTGGGTAAATGCGCCGTTTCTTTAAGGCGAATATCTGCAGGCAGTCAGGGATTGAGAATCAAAGGATCGCCAGGTAGTGGGAGTTAGTAAGCGTGACTTAATTAAACCGCGAAGCATAAGAGCCGGGTGGCTCTCCCTCAAATTTTTTGAAGTCGGTAATAAAAGCATTGCGCGATGAAAAACCGGAAAGCATTCCTATGGCTTCTAGGGTAATCTCACTGGCCTTTCCTTCCTGGATCAGGGATTTTGCATGGTCAATACGCCACTTGTTTCGGAATTCATTGAAGTGTTGTCCCTTAAATTCTCTGAAATAATAGGCAAGGTGATGGGCCGGAACATCAATGAGTTTTGAAAATGAAAAAAGATTACATTCGGAATTTATATAGGGCTTATGCTCTTTCATGCAACGGATTACCTGTTGTTCTATGTTTTTCAGATAATCCGTTTCAAATGCACTGGGGGCCTGTCGCGGTGTTTTTGGCTCAGGCTGCACTTTGCTTTTTGCCGGATTGGCTGGTGGCTCCTGATCAGGAACGCGGGGCAAGCCATAAAGAATCGACGGGAAAAAGAAAGGCGAAATGAGCAACCCTATAAGTCCGGCCAATGAAATGCCCTGTATTATTTTAAGCGCCAGGAAAAGCTCTCTGAATTGCATCTGGAAACTTTTAAATACCATGGGGATTTGCGTTGCCAGCACAATAAGTAAAAAGCCAAGCAAAGAAAACATCCATTTTTTTACGAAGTGCTGCCGTGAGAATACAGCTGATATTTTGTTTTTTCTGATGTATTTGATCAACAGGTAAAATGACCAAAGGGTGTATCCCAGAATAAGAAATAGCCGAACGGCAAACAACCATACCTGGGGGACAAATCTGCCCAGCAGGGTGGCTTGGTACTGACCGAGAAATGCAGCATCTTCAGCAGTTTTTCTGGCCAGTTCAACTTTCTCGTTCCAGGAGAGAAATACTTCGGGTAATGCAGAAACAAAAAAAATGACCAAAGGCAAAAAATGCCATATATCGCTGCGCTTCAGTCTTGAATCATCGGTAAGTACACTCCTGACATACCAGTAAAGCATAGGCCCGATCAGATACAATGGCGCGACTGCAATGGGCAGATTATACAAAAAGAAGCTGATCAGGGTCACCGATTTTGAATACAGCAATATGTACTGGTATAGCACATAAAGACTTAAAAATAAGAAGAATAAACTCAGGTAAACCGTCGAATGAAATTTCCTGGCATTTATGAGGAGCAGGAGCGAAAGAAAAATGCCAAACAATGATAAAAATGCCAGCATCGGTTTTTAAAATAATGGATTGTTTACAGACTTTAAAAAACAATTACGTCGGAACCTGTAACTCGTTCATTTTGCCTCTCGGCTTAGCAGTAATGCATTCATTCAGAGTAATCCGGAAAGGACTTTGGTTTAAATTTTTCCTTTCACATCCTATTTTAAGAAACCTGGGAAGTTTATTTCTCTATCAAATATAAGAAAATTAAGGGATTTATCAGGCCCAAGCCCTGCCAGTTGAAAGTTACCGCTTTTTAGTGCGCATAAAAAGCAGATATCTTTCATTTGGCATGCTGTCATTAAGGTTACCCTTACCGTTTGAGTGTATTTGCCGTGAGATATT
>JAZBOS010000121.1 GCA_036351255.1 Bacteroides sp. | reverse complement strand
TAATTTCCTCATTTCTTTTCAACCTTGAAAAACAAGTAAAAATGACTGAAAAACAGAAGATCGATGCCTTTCTGTCGCAGAGGCATATTGCCGTAGCAGGCTATTCGCGCGACCCCAAGAAATTTGGTGCCCAGGTTTATAATTTGCTGAAAACAAGGGGTTACCAGGTTTATGCAGTAAACCCTGCAGGAGGGGAAACCCCTGAAAAAGAAACCATCTTTTGCCGCATTGCTGACTTGCCCGACAATGTAAAAGCGGTGTGGATTGGAACCAAGCCTGAAGTGACTAATCAGCTTATCGGTGAAGCCCGCAATAAGGAAATCACCCACCTTTGGGTGCAGCAAATGGCCGGGAATGAAGAAACCCAGACTTTACTCGATGGCAGTGGGCTGACCGGTATTTCCAAACGTTGTATCTTTATGTACGCCAACCCATCCGGGTTTCATAAATTTCACCGGTGGCTGGCGGGGTTCTTTGGACAATTACCCAAATAATTTTAAAACAAAAGATCCTGGGCTATGAAAAATCTGCGTGTTTCTGAGGAGATTGAATTGCGTCCGGTAACCTTAAACGATGTGGAGGACATCTTTTGCACCATTGACCGCGAACGGAAATACCTCGGACGCTGGCTGCCTTTTGTTGAACATACAAGGAACAAAGAAGATTCGAGGCTGTTTATTCAGGGGGTGATGACCAGTTCGGATGGGCCTGCCGACATTGTTTACGTGATCCGTTATGAAGGCCTTTTTGCGGGACTGATTGGCCACAAGTTCACCGACAGGGCCAACCTGAAAACCGAGATAGGCTATTGGATCTCCGAACGTTTTCAAGGTAAGGGTATCATTACCCGTTCAGTGCGGGCTATGATTACGCAGGCTTTTGAAGTCTGGGGTTTTCATCGGATCCAGATCAATGTCGCCACCGGAAATAAACGCAGCAAACGCATTCCCAAAAAACTGGGCTTTACCTTTGAAGGCATTGCACGCGATGCAGAACTGCTTACCAGCGGATTTACTGATATTGAAACGTTTGCTTTGCTGAAAAACGAATGGAAGAATGCTTTATGAGGAATACGTTCTGTTTCTCCCGGAGAAAAAATCATCAATCACTCATCATTCATCAATCCAAAATCATCAATCCAATGCATCGTTGCCCCTGGTGTGGTAAAGACCCCCTATACGTTCAATATCACGATGAGGAATGGGGTTTGCCTGTTCACGATGATATCAGGCACTTTGAGTTCCTGGTGCTCGAATCCATGCAGGCTGGCCTTAGCTGGTATATTGTCCTGAAAAAACGCGAGAACTTTCGTAAGGCTTTTGCAGGCTTTGATCCTGTAAAGGTGGCTGCTTTTGATTCAGACATTATTGAAGCCCTTGTGCAGGATGCGGGTATCATTCGCAACCGTGCCAAGATTATGGCGGCAGTCAATAATGCAAAGCGTTTCCTTGAGGTCCGGGACGAATTTGGAAGCTTCGATCATTATATCTGGGGTTTCGTGAATCATAAGCCTGTAATAAACCATTGGCAGGATATTTCTCAGGTTCCAGCAAGTACGCCACTTTCCGATCGGTTGAGCAAGGATATGAAGCAAAGGGGCTTCAAGTTCCTGGGAACAACCGTGATTTATGCCCATTTGCAGGCCATTGGAATGGTGAATGATCATTTGGTGGACTGCTTTCGCTGGAAAGAAGTGCAGGGATAAAAAATGCGGGGGCAGCCGAAACTGCCCCCGCAAGGTTAACAGGCAAGGAGGAGGAAAATTATAAGGTATCTAAATCAATTTCTACTTCAGTTGTTTCCTGTTCAATGACTTGAACGTCTTCAACAAGACCAACTACGGCTTCGAATATGCCATCCACCTGGCTGACAATCACCAGGTCATATAATCCGGCTGGTAAGTAGCCAAGGAAAAATTTCAGTTCTTCATCCACTAATTCAACCAGATCGCTGGAAATGGCATTGGGGAACCTGGGGTTCTCATCCACTGGTTCAGCAGCTTCTGTTGCCTCATACAAGCCGTCACCATATACATAGACAACATAATCTTTGTCTTCTGCCGGGTTTAGAATGGTTCCATCAATATTCCCTGCACGGTCCTCAACAATCAGTCTGATGGTAGGTTTCAGGATGAATTTCCCTGAATTTCCTGCTACCACTACAGATTTTCTGACATCAAAGTCAGCGGTAACATACAAGTCTCCTGCTTCGGGAATGGTAAATCCGCCGATGGCTTTAAAACCGGTCTGGCTTCCGCTGGGGACAAAGAGGGGTTGCGTATTTTCCGGGTCTCCTCCAAATTCAAGGTAACATCCCGGATTGGGATGATTGCCGTTACCCTCTTCAGGGGCGTCAAGCATAAAACGGATCTGGTTATAGTCGCCGGGTTCCAAGTCAAAAATGCCCAAGGGGGCCGAAACACCATCGGTAAGGTCGAGCAAGTTGAAAGTTTGTGGTCCTTCAAATCCCTCTAAAACATGCCATTCGTCACCCTGATTATATTCAATTCCGGTGAAAGTAATAAAAACACCGGTGATGTCATATTCATCGATGGGTGCATCGGTAAGCGATAAATGGAGGGTTCCCTTGGTTCGCTCAGCATCCTTTTGACAGGATGAAAACATGAAAACTGAAATGCCTAAAAAGGCCAGTAAAAAAATTATGCTGTGTTTTTTCATAAATTGAGTTTTATTTTAAGGTTCAACAATAAAGGGGAGGTCTGTTTTTAAGACGTTTTAAAATGCCAAAAGGTTGGAATGGGTTTGTTAATTTATTTCATAATTGATTGAAAGGGAAAAAATAAAGGCTGCATTATGGGTGCGGTTCAGGTATTCAGGGATCTGCTGATTTCCTGAAAAGGCATTGGTCAGGCCGTATTTGGCATACAATCCGGTTCCAAGGAAAATGTTGTCTGAAACCGGTATGAAATATTCATAGCCGCCCACAAGCCCGAAATCCGTATTTGAATATTCATCCCTAACGATCAGGTTGTTTTGCCCAGCCACTTCACGCGCCTGAATCAGGGTGCCGGCATACCCTCCCAAGTGAATATAATGTGGTGAACCTGCCTTGCCCGGACGCACACTCAGCATCAGTGACAGGCTGCTGTAATCCAACTGCAAGCTGGTAGTCAGATATTGGCCCGAGAGATATTCCTTGTAGTTTTGCCTGCTTTCTGAAAGAACCATAAGATCGGCCTTTAGGCTGGCCCTGTTCGAAAGTGGTTTCATCAGTGTGAGGCCGAAGTTTTTTCCAAACGAAGCATTTGTGGCTGTCAGTTCCTGGCTCTGCAATCCCCTAAGAGTCTTTGGGCTCAGCAACCAGGTGTTGGCAAATTGCCCCAGGATTCCAATGCTGAAACTTCTGTCCAGGGGTTCCGGTTCAAGCGATGCCAGGAACTCTTGTTCAAGGGTTTGGGAGGGACTTAGAATATCTGAAAGCTGTTTGTTGGGTGGGGTTAATTCTTGTTTATCAAAAGGGGTAAGGTCAACAAGTTTCAGAGCGTCTGGAATGTCCTCATTTATGGTCCCCTCGGAGGCGAGATCAACGATAAGATTCCCTTTATCCAATTGTGATTGCGAAGGGGCAGGGTCCCTTTGTAAGGCAATGGTTTGGGGCTCAATTGACGCTTCTGCAGGAACGATATCCAAAGTTTCCACTACTTGTTCTTGTTGACCTAAAGTTGCAGGTGCAATGGTGCTGCCTTCCTTTTGGCTAAACCAAAAGAACCAGCTCGAAAAACCAAGTAACAGGGCAATGCCGGCAGCAGCAGCACGGTAAGACCAGATTGGGAACTTCCTTGTCTGCGCAAGCGAGTTGTCGAGCCTGGTCCATACCTTTTCCAGGTCCAGGTCATCCTGGATAGAGCTCCATAAGGCTTCCGGGGGATCTTCCCGGTTGGACTCAACCTCGTTCTTATACCATTTTTCGATGTCCATCAAACGGCCGATTTTGTTATTTCTCCATATTGTCGTCGTAATTTGACCAGTCTTCCTTTTCATTCATCCGGATGGCATTCAGTTGGCGCTTCATTTCCTTGTAACTCCTGATCATCCGCGATACAAACTGGCATTCTTCTGAGTTTAGAAGATATATTACGTCCTGGTTCTTTTCCAGGTTTTCAAGGAACTTTAATTCTTTATCGGTTAACATTTTCATCCTTTCATTTCGAATTATTGTTGTTGTGGGGAGCTTTCATTTTTTTCATTCTCCAACCATGATTTTAACAGCGACCTTGCCCTGTTGTACTGCGATTTGGAAGTCCCTTCGCTGATTTGAAGTTGCTCGGCAATTTCCTTGTGTGAAAAGCCTTCCAGTGCAAACAGGTTAAAGATTGCCCGCGCACCGTAAGGCAATTGTTTCACCAATTCCAGGATTTCCTTTGTAGCCAGGTAACTCTGGATTCCGGGAGCTTCCCCTGTTTGTGCTTCTTGCATTTCGTCGCTAATGTAATGATTCAGCCTTTGTTTCTTTCTCAAATGGTCAATTGCCGTATGCGTTATCACTTTCCTGATCCAGCCTTCCAGTGAGCCTTCCAGCTTAAACTGGCCAATGGTCTTGAAGATTTTCAGGAAGCCATCGTGGAGCATATCCTGGGCAAGGTCTCTTTCACCGGCATAGCTCAGGCATATGCCATACATCTTGCGTGAATACCTTCGGTATAAAATCTCCTGGTATTTACGCTCATTATGCTGGCAACCCTTTATGATCTCCTCCTCTTTATAAAGGTCAACCTGCTTCAAACTCTATTCAATAATAACTTCCAGCGACTGGCTTAATCTGTTTGCTATTACATTAAAAATCGGACTGTTCATGTCCTGGTTAATTACAATCATTTCTGTTCCGCTGGGATTGGAAATCTCAGCAGAAACCAATAATCCTATGTTGACCAGCCGGAATAATTTTTCAGCATCGATCAACACACTGGCAGTAGAGGTCTCATCCTTTTTCAGGACAATATCATCCCCTTCCGAACTTTGGGCAATGGTGCTGATAGGCTCAGGGTATTGGTACTCAAAGCGCACCTGCTTCTCTCCAAATTGAGGAAGATTGGCCTCCCCGGTCATTACCAAAGGCAGATGGCCAGGGGCGCCCAGGTGGAAAATGAACTCCATGCGCTCATATATCCCCTGCGGTATGTCAAATTGGACATACTGGTTTGAAATTCCCTCCCCCAGGTTGGCAATGATGGGTGGATCAAAATCGGCCGTGAAGAATACATCGTTGGCATTCTCCCGCCTGCCTTCAAAATCGATACGGTTTATGATAAGGGTCCCTTCATCGATGGACAGGTAAACCATACCATCATTAGCTCCGGTTGCTGGCGCATCCTTTAAGTTATCTTCCGCACTAAAGGGTACCATTCCAAAGTTTAAATTTACTTTGGCGGGAAACGTGCTGGGATCTTTCCCGCATGTGGAAAAAATCAGCAAGGGAAGGAAAAGAAAGAGTAAATTTCTCTTCATAGAATTCAGTGTTTTGACTTGGTTAATGGGTTCAAGGAAGCCTTAATTATTTATAAGACGTATTTCGGCTTCAAAAAGTTGGAATCAACTCCAACTAAAATTAAGAAAAGATTCGACAGGGGCTGGCTTTAATTTTTCTTATTTTCAGGTCATGAGAAGAGTAAATGGTTTTGAGTATTAACTGGGACCAGGATCGGATCGATTTTCAGAAAGGAAGATTTGAAAAGGCGCAAATATGATATAAATAAAATGGCTCCTGAGGATTAGTCTTCAATAATCGAAGGGAAATGACCTTAAATCAGGCTGAGCCCAAAGCTATCAATTGCCAAAGCAAAAAAAAACCCGCTTATGCTTTTCAGTCATAAACGGTTTTAAATCAGGGTAGTTGTCCTGCCAGGGGTCGAACCTGGACTCTTCTGATTCAGAGTCAGACGTGTTGCCAATTACACCACAGGACAATGGAGGTGCAAAAGTATTAATTTTTCAGACGCTATTATTAATTTTTACTTGTTTTTTTTGACGTTTACCCACGATTCGCGTAAGGGTACTGTACGGTTAAAAACCAGCTTACCTATCTTTGTATCGGAATCTACGACAAAATATCCCGTCCTTTCAAACTGGAATCGCTGGCCAGGGCTTGCTTCTTTTACCGAAGGCTCAATGAAAGCCTTCACCACCTTCAGCGAGTCAGGGTTCAGGTGCACCCGAAAATCTTGCCCTTCCTCAACTTCTTCCGGTTCTGGCACGCTGAACAGCCGGTCGTAAAGCCTTACCTCTGCTTCCACAGCATGTTCGGGGCAAATCCAATGAAGGGTGCCTTTCACTTTTTTGTCGCTGGGCAATCCGCTCTTGGTTTCGGGAAAGTAGGTGCAATGGATTTCACTCACCTCGCCCTGTTCATCCTTCACAACATGATCGCAGCGGATAATGTAAGCCGATTTCAGGCGGACTTCAGCCCCGGGTGCCAAACGAAAAAACTTCTTGGGCGGATCTTCCATGAAGTCCTCCCGTTCTATTACCAGGTTTCTGCTAAAAGGCAACATGCGATGGCCACTGTCGGGGTCTTCAGGATTGGTGACAGCCGGCAGTTCTTCAAATTGTCCTTCGGGGTAATTGTCAATGATGAGTTTTACAGGATTGAAAACGGCCATGGCGCGCGGAGCATTCTTATTGAGGTCCTCGCGGATGCAGTGTTCCAGCAGCCCCACTTCAATCACGTTCTCGCGTTTGGCCACACCCACCCGGTCGGCAAACATGCGGATGCTGGCAGGGGTATATCCCCGCCTGCGCAAGCCACTGATGGTAGGCATCCTTGGATCGTCCCAACCATTTACAAGACCTTCCTGCACCAGCGACAGCAGCTTCCGCTTACTCATCACGGTGTAACTCAGGTTCAGACGAGCGAACTCAATCTGTCGAGGCTTCAGCCTGGGAAGGTCAAGCTCATTGAGAAACCATTCATACAAAGGCCGGTGCACCTCAAACTCGAGGGTGCAGATGCTGTGGGTGATGCCTTCAATGTAGTCGCTCTGCCCGTGGGCCCAGTCATACATCGGGTAGATGCACCAGTCGTTGCCGGTGCGATGGTGATGAGCGTGCATGATGCGATACATCACCGGGTCGCGCATATGCATATTGGGGGAACCCATATCGATCTTTGCCCTCAGCACGTGGCTGCCATCGGGAAACTCACCTTTGCGCATACGCTCCAGCAGGTCGAGGTTCTCCTCAACGCTGCGGTCCCGCCAGGGACTTTCCTTGCCTGGGATGGCGGGCGTGCCCCGGTTGGCACTAATCTCTTCGGCCGTCATGTTGCAAACGTATGCTTTCCCTTTTTTTACTAGGTGTACGGCAAATTCATACAACTGCTCAAAATAATCCGAAGCAAAATATTCGCGGTCTTCCCAGTCGAAGCCCAGCCAGCGAACATCGGCCTTGATGCTGTCAACATATTCCTGTTCTTCCTTGGTGGGGTTGGTATCATCGAACCGCAGGTTGCATTGGCCATTAAATTTCTGGGCCAGCCCAAAGTTGAGACAGATGCTCTTGGCGTGGCCAATGTGCAGGTATCCATTGGGTTCCGGGGGGAAGCGGGTATGCACCTTGCCACCGGTAGTATTGTTTTCAAGATCTTTAGTGATGATCTGCTCCAGGAAATTTAAAGAGGCTTTGGGTTCGGGCGCGGTATTTTCCGTCATGGGAAATAGTTTTATCAAAGATTTTTACACAAACTGCAAAATTAAAAATAAGCGAGAACTTAAGGAGAGGTTTTTATACTTTTGTAGAAACACTTAAAAGAATTTATATGGGAAAGATCATTCTGGAGCAAATGGAATTCTATGCTTATCACGGGTGTTTCCATGAAGAGCAAATCATTGGCAATCCGTTTATCGTGCACCTTGAACTGGAAGCCAGCACCATTGCTGCCGAAACTTCAGATAAACTTGAAGATGCCATCAATTACCAGGAGGTATACAACCTGGTCAGGCAGGAGATGGAAATAAAAAGCCATTTGCTGGAACACGTTGCCCGCCGGATCATAGATGCCGTCACCGATGCCTATCCTTCCATTATTGGCATCAAGGTGCGCATCTCGAAAATGAATCCGCCCATCGGACGGAAGATGCACGCAGTGAGTGTAGAACTCTCGAGATGACGACATTGATTTGTGCAAAACCAACATTTGCCTGTCTTACAGAAAATCGCTTCAGAGGGTTTATCAGGCCCGTTGCTGGCGCTGGAATTAATGTCTGAGTCCTGAAAAGTGCTTGTGCTTAAGCAAAAAATACGCCGATGACCCCTGCGAAGATTGTCTGTCGAAGCTTGCCACATCAAAATCGATGAAATAATTTTGCAAAGAGTATAATTTCCATTATTTTTGCGCCGTAAAAACCCCAAAGGGTCTCGTGGCCGAGTGGCTAGGCAGAGGTCTGCAAAACCTCGTACAGCGGTTCGAATCCGCTCGAGACCTCACTAAAACTCAAAAGGCTGTCTCCATTCACCGTGGCAGCCTTTTTCCTTTTCCCCTGGCACAAAAGCCCCGAAACTCCTGCGCTTCGCCCTGGTCCCATTACTGGTTTTCTTATTGTTTTTCACATCACCAATCCCAAGGGTGACCCTTTTCGTACCTTACCTGACCCATAGTTTAAACGTAGTTGACACGTAGATAACACGTAGTTTAGACGTGTAAAAACGTTTAAACTACGTCTGAACTACGTTTAAACTACGTCTTAACTACGTTTGAACTCTGAGTCTGGACAGGCTCCCGTATGGTCAGCATAGGTTCCCGGAATGAAATTCATTTTGAATCGTCTGGATGGGTCATCGGGACCCGGGCATCCATTTCATTTTTGAAAGTGGCCTTTGGGTCCTACTCAAAAAGAAAGCCTGCTTTTTAGGGTAATAATCGCTGGCAGCCTGAAAAGCAGGTTTTTGGTTTGATATTTCTTGCTGCTTCCTTAAATTTAATTTATCCTTCAGCAATTAAAAAAATTGTTTTTTTGTCCAAAAATTTCGTATGTTTGTAATGGATAATTAGTTTTTCAAAAGTTTTGCCGGGCAGTCTTCCCTGGGGATAGGATAGAGGAATTGCCCGGGATTTAAATATTATTACTATGAAGAAAATCAGTACTTTGTTAGTGCTTTTAATGGCATTGATGTTTTCCTGCGAGAAAGACGCTGATCCGAAAGATCAAAACACTTTCCCGGATGGAAGGATCACCAGGAAAAACCAGGTGATACCATTGGTTCCTGCCGACCCGTTGAAAACGGCACAGCTTACCGACATTGGATATATTTTCACCCTGATTGCCGAAGTGGATGCTCCGGTTGTTGCTGAACAAACCGTTCAGGCCACCCATGTGGAGCTTGCAGGTGATCTGGCCCTGGTGTCTTATAATATGCGGGGGGCTGAGTATCTGGGGGCGCTCGACATCATTGATGTAGCTGACCCTTATAATCCCGTTATCCTGAAAACAATTGAATTCCCTGAAAGGGATGTCAACACCGTGGGCTGGAAAAATGGGATGATTGTCCTTGCAGGCCAGGATGCAGAGGGGGCTTACTATGGTTTCCTGGACCCGGCCCTTGAAGAGCCGGTGCTGGAGCTTCATCGCCTGCCTTCGTATTCAGCCATCAGCCTGGTGGTAAAGGACGACCTAACCTATGTGGTCAGCGGAAGGAGCCTTGGGGGTCTGACTGTTGTTGATACGGAAGGGCAGGAGGCTTTTTTCGAATATCCTGATGCACGTTCTGTTGCCGTCAGCAATGAGGTTTACACCCTCACCAAGGAGAATATTTATGTCATGGGCGGGGAAAGCATTGCCATTGACCCCGATTTTATCCAGGATTTTTCAAAGGCGGAGCTGGATGTTTCTGATGAATATCTGTTCGCAGCGCTGAACCGGGGCGGGGCCCACGTATACCATATTGGCGACCTTTCGCTGGCGCAATCCTTCGACAGGCCAGCCATCCCGGAGGGGAAGGAACCCGAGGATTATGTTACCAACAGCGTGTCCTTTAACGACCCCCTGCTTTTCCTGGGGAATGGGGCAGCTGGCATTGCAGTCAGCAAAAAAATGGCAGATCCTTTGAAAGACCTCCCCATTTTCATTGAATACGGCTATTTTGATTTTGGAGGCCCGCTTTCAACCAACTTTGTGAAGTCAAGGGGCAATTTTGTCTTTGTGGCCACCGGCCTGGGCGGATTAAAGATCCTGACCATTGAGGAAGAAGAATGCAACTGGACGGCCGAAACGGCTTTTGCCGGATCGGATGCCGGCGGGGGCGAAGCCTGGTGGTATTATTTTGACAATACTGGCGATGGGGTACATCCCATCTATGCCGGGCAACAGCTGATTGAAGAGGCTTATGTGCAATATGCCGATGGGGTATTGACCATTGAACTAGGCCCCAATATGGAGTTGCAGGATGTGGAGGAAGCCGTAAAAATTCAGGGTTACAACGAAGGTGAATTGCCCACCGAAAGACCTTCTGCTGGATTATTCACAACCTATAAGGGCAATGACCTGGTGATTGAACTGGAATATTTTCCGTATTACGTGATCCATTTGTCTGTTATGGTTTGTAACTGATCAAAATAAATACTGGGACCTGTCGGGGGTGTATCCGATTTGAAAACCGCCCGGGGCAGGCTTTCATGAAAGTAAGGGACCCGCTGAAACAAACTTTGATTTG
>JAZBOS010000120.1 GCA_036351255.1 Bacteroides sp. | reverse complement strand
TTCCTCTTCGATCACAATTTTATGAGAAATTTCAGCAGCTTTATCCAGCATCGCCTGGGCGGGGCAGTACCTTGTTTCTGAAAGCTCAACAGCCCGTTCAACAGCTGCTCTGTCAATGTTTTTGCCAATTATTTTGTATTCGATGACGATCTTTTCAAAAATTCTTGGATGATCACTGGCTTGTTCTATAGCTGTAGAGACCTCAAAGGCGGTGACTTCCTGTCTTTTTTTCTTCAAGATGGAGATTACATCCATCGCTGTACAACCGGCCAGCCCGATGGCTAATAATTGTAATGGGCGAAAGCCCAAATCCTTACCACCCACGCTTTCACTTGCATCCAATGGGATGAGGTAACTTCCATCTGCAGTCCCTGTGAAAGCCATGCCACCTTTCCATACAACTTTGCTTTTCATTTAAATTTCCTTTCTTTTTAACCTCCACCGGAGGTGTCGATTTTATTATCAAGTACAGGCACCCGCTTCTGTTAATCCACAATTTGGGCACACCAGGTTTAGAAGACCATTATATTCCATCTTAGCCCCTTGACACCGGGGGCAGATCATACCTTCCTGCAATCTTTCACCAGGTTTGAGCAGGCATACAGCGCCAATGGGTTGATCTTGATTTTGCTCTTTTTGCGCTTGCCCATCACCCTCAGTCTGTGTTGGCATGATTATCCAAGTTCAAGGCGTGATACAACCGGCTGCGAACATCGGCTGGTAACCTGGTTTTACGGCCGTCTTTTTGACAGATTTCGATTGTCTTTTTCAGGGTATTGACGACAATCCTGCAGTTTGAACAGGCATTAAGGTGTGCTTCGATTTCGCTGCAAACAGCACCATCTAATTCACCGTCAACGTAAGCATTCAGGCTCTTAATGATATCTTCGCATCCAAGCTCATGTTCGTGTTTCATAGTGTTTCTCATGCCAATTTTTCCGCAAAAAAACCTGTCAGCTCTTCACGGAGCTGCATCCTGGCTCGCATCAAGCGCACTTTTACTGCTGATTCGGATACTTCTAAAGCTTCTGCTGTTTCCCTGGTGGATAAGCCCTCAACATCCCTTAGCAGAAATGCTGCACGGTTGACATCTGAAAGGGAATTTATCGCCTGGTTAATATGCTTGTGAGACTCTTGGCTCAGCAGTTCTTTTTCAGGTAGGCAGCACCAATCGATGATTTGCCTGGGCAGGATGTCGCCATTATCGGTTTTTACGCCAGCGTCAATTTCTGTGATATTATCTTTCCTTTTTCTGAGCATCATCAGCGATTCGTTTACCGCGATCCTATAAAGCCAGGTAGATATTTTTGAACGTCCTTCAAATTTATCAATATTGTTGAATGCCTTGATAAATGTCTCCTGGAGTATATCCTCCGCATCCTGGGCATTCCCAGACATTTTTAATGCTAAACGGTAAATATTTTCAGAATTTTGATCGACAACTTGCGAAAAAG
Organism: Bacteroides sp.; assembly: GCA_036351255.1. Taxonomy (NCBI): domain Bacteria; kingdom Pseudomonadati; phylum Bacteroidota; class Bacteroidia; order Bacteroidales; family Bacteroidaceae; genus Bacteroides; species Bacteroides sp. Next base: position 611 of record JAZBOS010000120.1, on the reverse strand, counting down.
CCCGCTTGTCTCGGCGCTTTAGGCTTTGAAGGTCAAAAAAATTTCTTTTTCATCATTATTCATTGGATGTCGATATTTCGGTTTTGGTTACAAAAACTTGATATGTTACGAGAGGGGCCAGGTAGGTAAAACGTCGATGTCAGCAGGGCTGAAATCTTCCTGGATGTAGTGAAAGTACCCTGCGCCAGCGATCATTGCCGCGTTATCGGTGCAAAGGGATAGGGGTGGGATGTGCACCGGCAGTTCGCTTTCGGTCAGGATTTTTTCGCGCAAGTATTCGTTGGCTGAAACCCCACCGGCTACAATGATTTCCTTCACCCGGTGGGTTTCGGCTGCGTCAATGGTTTTTTCCACCAAAACATCAACAACTGCAGCCTGAAAGCTGGCGGCTAAATCGGCAATGGGCAGGTTCCTACCTTCAGCTTGAATAGCTTCCACCGTTCGCAGTACGGCTGTCTTAACACCGCTAAAGGAGAAATTCCAGGTGTCTTCCAGCATCGCCCGGGGGAAGGGAAAGGCTTTGCGACTGCCCGTTTGGCTCGCTTTTTGGATAGATGGACCACCAGGGTAAGGCAGATTCAACAACCTTGCCACCTTGTCAAAAGCTTCGC
>JAZBOS010000119.1 GCA_036351255.1 Bacteroides sp. | reverse complement strand
AGCCCAGGTGCTCGGAAAGGGAAAGCAGCAACAGGTAAAACAGGCTCAGGCCAAATCCTACCAGGATGTATTGTATGGGGTGCACCCTTAACATGCGCAGGATCTCAATGAAAAAGAACACAACGAAGGTCAGTCCAATGAACAGGATGGCATATTTCGTTGACCGTTCGGTGACCTGATAGGTCTCAACGGGGGTCACCAGGTTTACGCCAAAGGCAGAACCCCCGAAGTTGACGTCACGGTTGGTCCAGTGCTGAGGGTAGTTGCGGTTCAGTTCCAAAACCCGCCAGTTGGCCTTGAACCCTTTTTTGCTGATTTCCCTTTGCGTCGGGAGAAAGGCGCCGTCAAAACCGGGGTCGGTCCACGATGAGCTTATCTCGACAGTGGTTTCCCTTCCCAAAGGGATAAAACTAAGGTTTTTCGAGCCGTTTAAAGAAAGCTCGATGACGAAGGGGTAGGATGTGGCTGGGGGTGCTCCGTCCAGTGGATCGGCTATGGTGACGCCCGTCGGAATCATTCCGCTGATCCGGGTGCCCGGTTCACACGCCCTGGGCTGGCCGTTCCATGAGAAATCAATGGCCTGGCTGATGCCCCTGAGATCTGTGATCCCCAGCGTCAGAAAGGCTTCTTCCCAGTGGATCTCTGCATTGGGCTCATTGATGTTCAGCTCTGGGGTCTCAAAGAAACCCTCCAGCCTGACCTTGCTCGTATAAACAGGAACCTCAAAAATGCCGCGGTATCGGATCTCGGGCACCAGCTCCCCCCAAATGTCGAGTACTTCTGGTAAATAATGGGCATAGTTGCGACTGAGGTTGATCCGCTCGCCTTCCTTGTTCAGCTCGTAAGTGTCGTAGGGAATGCTAAGCACAGGGCCGTTGATTTGCTGGGCTTCTCCCCATTTGGAGGCGATCTCTGTGGCGGCTTCTTCCTGGCGCGACTGCCGCTCGGTCACCATCTCACTAACCATCACCACGGGAATCATCAGTAAGACTGCCAGGATTCCTATGGTAAAAACCTTCAGCATGGCTGCATTCTTTTCAATAAAGGACATTTGTTTTTCAGTCATGGGTAAAATAAAATTAAATTAAAAAAGTACTTTGAAATACAAAGTAAAAAGGTAAAAAAAATTAAGGGTTGGGATTAATCAGTTTTTCCAAAGCTTTGAGGTGTTCTTCAAAGGCTGTGCGCCCCTCCAGGGTTGCCCGGTAGCTGGTGTTGGGCTTGCGGCCCAGGAATTGCTTTTTCACTTCGATATAGCGGACCCCCTCCAGCGCCTTGATGTGGCTGGCCAGGTTTCCATCGGTGATATCCAGGGCTTCTTTCAGTGTGCTGAAATCCATCCAGTCATTGACCAACAACACCGACATCACCCCCAGGCGCACCCGGCTTTCGAAGTGCTTATTGAGGTTGTTTATCAGATCCTTCATACTTAAAGTACATCGTTAATCCGTAGCCTATGTGCAATAAACCGAAACCAATGGCCCAGACGATCAGCCCATAACCCACCCAGATGGAAGCCACAAGTCCCAGGGCGATCTCCAGCAGGCCCAGATAACGGATGTCGCGCAGGGTGTATTTACTGGCATTTACCAGGGCCAGTCCGTAAAAGATCAGTGTAGCCGGGGCCACCAGGTAAAACAGGCCATGATAGAGCAGCGCCAGGCAAAACAGTCCCCCGGCAGCCAGCGGGATAAACAAATTGATGAGCATCCGCCGGGCCGTGGCATTCCAGCGGGGCAATCCTTTCCGGCGCGCGTTGCGGTTGGTGAAATACACCACGAACCCAAGGGCCAAAAACAGAACGATGGCACCAGTCAGAAGGGTAAACACATAAAAATTACGTAGCGCTTCCCCTGTCAGCAGGTCTTCTTGCAGAAATACCCCGCCATGGTAATATCGCCCGAAGAAGAAGTCGTATTGATAAAGATACACCGCCAGGGCGCCAAGTAGTGCCACGATACCGGCAAAAACCCCCGATAGCCCGCTGAGGGAAAGAAATTGCGACGAACGCTCCATGATCGACCTGATCTCCTTCAGGTTCTCAACGTGTTCATTTTGAGAGGCCATAATTCTTTGAGTAAAGTACTTTGTGATGCAAAGTTAAAGCTTTTTTTATTGGCTGAACATTTCTTTGGATTTTTTTTCTTGAGATCTTTTTCACTTTCCTGCAAAAGCCCGTCAAATGCTCAGAATAGGCAATTGATTTTTTGAATAACACCTTAGGAACCCGCCAAAATTAATAATTCTGCCAGCTTTTTTTTGGTAGCAAAGCCAACAAAGCAGGCTAAAGAAAAAGTATGCTTCCCCCATCCCAAAGGGGGCCATCGTAGAGTTCGATTATGGTAATGCCTCTTTGCACGAGGGCTTGCTGAAGCAATTCCCCTTCCGGGAAATGCCTGAGGCTTCCTGCCAGAAAAAGCTGCTGCCCCCACACCCCGGTGCAACCCCCGAAAAAGCCGTGTGGCTGTCCGGGCAGGATAATGGGGGAGGGATCCACGTAAAAGGTCTCCCTGCAGTTTTGCTTCAGTTCCTTTTCTATGCCACGGTCGCTGGTGATGTATAGCCTACCGGCTTCCACCAGGCTGCAGCGGGCATATCCCTGCCTGACAGCAATCTTTTCCAGTCCTTGTGTTTGCGCCAGAATCACTTCATCTGTGAGATCAAAGAGGTGCAGCAGGCAATCCTTCCCTGAAAAGGCATTGTAGCGTGCCGTGGCGGGGTAGGCCTTGCCAAGGGGTTCTTTTCCAAAAAAGAGGGATGTACCCTTGTTTTCCAAAGCCTCCAGTATGTTTTTTGGCGTATTGGGAGCCGCTACCACGCCCCCGGGCACCTGGCAAAGGAAAATGTCGGGATGGCCCGAGATGGCCTCATAAACCACTCCCTGGCTGGCGAATGGCACCACCTGCCCATACCTTCCCAGGTTTTTCAGGACCCTTTCGGGAAGGCGGGCGTCAGCAAGGATCAGCATGATATTCCCTCCCTTTAAGTGCCAGATCGGCTTTAAAATCTACTTTTTTGAAAACCTTTTCCAGCCACTTCCTGTTCGATCCCTGGTGCCCAATGGCTGCATTGAGGGCTTTGGGCGAAACCCGGATGCACACCGACCTGCCCTGCCATTTAGAATAGGCCTCCCTGAGTAAATCCTTCCAGATGGCGGTTTCCACCAGTTCCTTCAGGGCAGGGTGGAAAGGGCCTGCCAGCAGGTCGTTGCCATTGATCAGCCCTTCTGAGGGGTGTAAACCCAGCCGCAGGATCTTCACGCCCTCCTGTTCGAACAAAAGAACCAGGAGTTTGCAGCGTTCCAAGGTTTCCTCCAGGGTAAGGGGCTTATACGATCCTTCGCGGTATAGCTCCGCCAGCCGGGTGCCTTCTATTACAAGGGTGGGATAAATACGGGTTTCCGCGGCCCCCAATTCCACGACACGCCTTGCTGTGTAAAGGGTTTTCTCCAGTTTATCGCCCGGCAAACCGGTCATCATCTGAAGCCCCAGCCGGAAGCCATTGGCCAGGATCAGGCTGGCAGCTTCCTCCACCTGCCTGGCGGTATGACCGCGACCTGAAAGCCTTAAGACCTCCTCATCCATCGACTGCGCCCCAAGCTCGATGCTGCTCACCCCATAGCGGCGCAAAAGTTGCAGGTTCTCCTCCGTGATGTAATCGGGACGGGTGGAAAGGCGGATGCCCTGTACTTTCCCATTTCTAATCCAGGGCGCTGCCGCGGCAAGGTAGGCTTCCTGTTCTGCCAGGGGTAGCCCGGTGAAGTTCCCCCCAAAAAAGGCAACCTCCACCTCCTTCTCCCCATCAGCGAAGGTGGCCAGATAAGCCCCGACCTGGGCGCTTAGCTCTCCGGGACGGGGAACTTTTACGGTGCCCGATATCCTGTGCTGGTCGCAGAAAATGCACTGATGCGGGCAGCCCAGCTCTGGGATGAAAAACGGGATATTGTAGTGTCGCATAAAGAGCCGCTTTCTGCAAAGTTAAAAGCATAAAACGACAAATTGATTTTTTTTATCGGTGTAAATCCCTTTCGCCAATCCGGAAAATTCTTTATTCTTATGGTCCTATTTTTTATTTATATCAATAAAAATGATAACTTTGTTTTATAAATAGTAAAATTCGCAGCTATGAACAACCAGCGTCAAAGGGTGTTGTCCGACCGTGATCTGTGGACCCTGATCGCCCAGAGTTCCTATGGCGATTCTTACCGGCCGCTGAATTTCCGCGGGGCCATTTTGCAGGGAGCAAACCTGGCGGGTGCAGATCTGAGTGGGGCCTCTTTTGCCGGGGCCGACCTTTCGGGTGCTAACCTGGAAGGCGCCAATCTGAGCGGGGCTTTCCTGGCCGAAGCAAAACTTCAGGCCGTAAACCTCAAGGGTACTAACCTTTCGGGAACAGTCCTATCTCGTGCAGTTCTGACCGAAAGCAACCTTTGTGAAGCCGACTTTACTGACGCTGTCCTCGACGGGGCCGACCTTTCTTATTCTGATATCATCAATGCCGACTTCACCCTGGCCGACCTGTCAATGAGCCTGATCCGTTCTTCCAACCTCACCCGTGCAAACCTTTTCAAAGCCAACCTTTCGGGTGCCGACCTATCGGGCTCTGACCTGCTCGAAGCCAATTTCGGTAAGGCTTATATGAACGAAACGGTGATGGACCAGGTCCTCAACCTTGAAAGAACCATTGGGTATAAGGGTTAAGAAAGGCATCTTCCAGGGGCTTTTGCCCTGCCACACCTTATTAGCGCTACATAATAAAAAAAGCGGCACCAGGCCGCTTTCTCTTTGTCAGACAGGTCGTTACGCCTTTTCGTAATACAGGTTGATGATCTTCAGCATTACGCTGGTGGCTTTCTCCATACTTTCCAGGGGTATGTACTCATACTTGCCGTGGAAGTTTAGCCCCCCGGCAAAGAGGTTGGGGCAGGGCAGGCCCATATACGAAAGCCGGGCCCCGTCAGTACCGCCGCGAATGGGCTTGATCTTGGGTTTTATCCCAAGGTCCTTCATGGCCTGTTCGGCGATCTCCACGATCTGGTAAACGGGTTCCACCTTCTCGCGCATATTATAGTACTGGTCCTTCACCTCCAGAATAAAGGTGCCTTCGCCATACTTCTTGTTCATAAAGTCGGCCACCTCCTGGATCTGTTCCTTGCGGCGCTCGAACTTCTTGCGGTCGTGGTCGCGGATGATGTACTGGAAGCTGGCCTCTTCAACGGTGCCTTCAAACTTGATCAGGTGGAAGAACCCCTCGTAATGCTCGGTGAACTCTGGACGTTCGAACACCGGCAGCATGTCGTTAAACTCGGCCCCGATGATGATGGCATTCACCATTTTGTTCTTGGCATAGCCGGGATGCACGTTGCGTCCCTGCACCTTTATCTTGGCCGAGGCGGCGTTGAAGTTCTCAAACTCCAGCTCGCCTACCTCAGACCCATCAAGGGTATAGGCATATTTGGCCCCGAACTTTTCCACGTTGAAATGATCCACGCCCTTCCCGATTTCCTCATCGGGCGTGAAGCCCACCTTGATGGTGCCGTGCTTCATATCGGGATTTTTCACGAGGTATTCGATGGCGGTCATGATTTCTGCGATGCCCGCCTTGTCATCGGCGCCAAGTAAAGTCGTGCCATCGGTGGTGATGATGGTCTGTCCTTTATATTTCGCCAGCTCGGGGAAGTCCCCAACCTTCAGCCACATATCCTTCTCCTTGTTGAGCAGGATGTCCTTGCCGTCATAATGCTTGATGATTTGGGGCTTGATGTCGTGGCCGTCCATATCGGGAGCAGTATCCACGTGGGCCACAAAGCCGATCACAGGGATGTCCTTGTCGGTATTGGCGGGCAGGGTGGCCATCACATAGCAGTTCTCGTCCACGTGGGCATCCTCCAGCCCCAGTTCCTTCAGTTCCTTAACCAGAAGGTTAGCCAGGTCAAACTGCTTTTTCGTACTGGGGAAGGTGGTCGATTCGGGATCGCTCTTAGTGTCAATGCTGATGTAGCGCAGAAACCGTTCAAGCAATATTTCCTTCATATCTTTTCCTTTCTTTTTTTTAATCTTTATGCAGATATAACAAAAGCCCCCTGTCAAAAGTTGCGCGGCAGGGGGCTTTTTTGGGTTAATCTTCTTTTTTAGCTTTAATGGCATTGCGGTAGAGGTACACACACAACAATGCAAACATCACGATACCAAGCCATTGCGAGCCATTCGAGGCCAGCCATTGTTCGGCTTCCAGGTGCAGGCCGCTGAATTTCAGCAGGGCACTGATCACGCCCATCAGGGCGCCACCGGCAATGAAACCGCTGGCGATCAAGGTACCGCGTTCCTTGCGGGCATTGGCCAGTTTAATATCCGAAGAGCTTGTCGAAACATAGTAGGCGATGATGCCACCCACCAGCAGCGGGGTGTTCAGCTCGAGCGGGATGAACATGCCCAGGGCGAAAGCCAGGGCAGGAACACCCAGCATGGTAAGGATGAGAGAGAGGAAGGCGCCGGCGGCATAAAGCAGCCAGGGGGCCGAGCCACCTGTCATCATCGGCTCGATCACGGCAGCCATGGCATTGGCCTGGGGTGCTACCATCGCGCCTTCGCCCGTGAAACCATAGGTCTGGTTCAGGATGATGATTACGCCACCCACGGTGGCAGCCGAAACAACCGTGCCAAGGAACTTCCAGCTTTCCTGCTTATAGGGCGAAGAGCCCAGCCAGTAACCCACCTTCAGGTCGGTGATGAAACCTCCGGCCATCGAGAGGGCCGTGCAGACCACCCCGCCAATAACCAGCGCGGCGATCATTCCCGAGGTGCCCGAAAGGCCCACGGCGGTCATCACAAGCGAGGTGAGGATAAGCGTCATCAGCGTCATCCCCGAGACGGGGTTGGTGCCCACGATGGCAATGGCATTGGCCGCCACCGTAGTGAAGAGGAAAGCGATGATGAACACGATCAGCAGGCCTACCAGGGCGTGCCCCAGGTTTTGCACCACGCCAAACTGGAAGAAGATGAAGATCAGGACGGCGGTAAAAAGGATGCCACCCATGATGAGACTCATCGGCAGGTCGCGACGCGTGCGGGTATTGTTGTCGGTATTGGCGTGTTTACTCATGGTCTCCTTTACGGCCAGTCCGATAGCGTTCTTGATGATGCCTGATGAGCGAATGATGCCGATCACCCCGGCCATGGCAATGCCGCCGATGCCGATCATCCTGACATAGTCGCGGAAGATGGCCTCGGGCGCCATGGCGGCAATGGTGTTAAGCTCGCCTCCGAACATAGTGGCGGCGTGAGCAATCATCGGGATGATCACAAACCAGCCCACGAAGGAGCCGGCCGTGATAATCACTGCATATTTCAGCCCGATGATGTAGCCAAGCCCTACGATGGCGGCGCCCACATTGATCTTGAACACCAGCTTGGCCTTGTCGGCCAGCTCAACGCCATAAGGCAGCACGCGGGTGGTAAACACCTCGTTCCACCAGCCAAAGGTGGCGATGACAAAATCGTAGATCCCGCCGATCAAACCGGCGAAGAGCAGCACCTTGGCCTGGTCGCCGCCCTTTTCGCCCGACACCAGCACCTCGGTGGTGGCGGTGGCTTCGGGGAAGGGGAACTTGCCGTGCATCTCGGCCACGAAATATTTACGGAAGGGGATCAGGAACAGGATGCCCAGGAAGCCCCCCAGCAGCGAGGACAGGAACACCTGGTAGAAATGGGCCTCCAGGCCAAGAATGTAAAGCGCAGGCAGGGTAAAGATGGCCCCGGCCACGATCACGCCCGAGCTGGCGCCGATGCTCTGGATGATCACGTTCTCGCCCAAAGCATTCTTGCGCTTCGACAGGGCTGAGAGGCCTACAGCGATGATGGCGATGGGAATGGCCGCCTCGAACACCTGTCCGATCTTCAGCCCAAGGTAGGCCGCGGCTGCCGAAAACACGACGGCCATCAGCAAACCCAGCGAAACCGAACGGAAATTCACTTCCGGATAGATCTTGTCGGGCGTCATGATGGGGATATATTCTTCCCCTTCCTTTAGCTCCCGGTAGGCATTCTCGGGTAAGCCCTTGATTTGTTGGTGTTTCACTTCCATACTGCTTGTTTTTAGTTTGGTGAATAAATATGTGTCTTCAGGCAAAAAGTCGGCCGAAAATAGGAAATAATCCGCAAATGGCAAAGGAAAAAGAAGATTGCCCAAAAACAGTGTGAAAGGCAGGGCGCCTGCAAGGAGGAAATCAGGCAAAAGAACCAACAAAAAACAACAAAAGGCAAGTGTGCCATCGAACCAAAAGCCAGTTTGTTGTTTTAACCAATAGGTTAAGATGATTGACTTTTTCGGCAAAACAGGGATCCATGGCCCCTGCAGCCCGCTGCCGGAAACCATTCGATGATGCCTTAAATGGGTTTTGCTTTTGTTGCCAGTTCCTTTCAAGCCCGGACCAGGGTCGTATTTTAACCGTAGTTTAACCGGTGTTTAACCGTTTTAAAACGGTTAAACACCGGTTAAACTACGGTTAAACCCTGACTATGACAAAGCGCTGGAAGGGATTTGACTAAAGAATGAATGAAAAATGAAAAATAAATAATGAAATATTTGAAGAAATGAAGGTGGTGGATAGCCTGGATGCATCCTTAAAAAATCTTTTCCACCCCTTAGGAATGCTGGTTGTGAGAGGAAAGCGGAAGGTATGCTTTTTATAGGGAGGCTTTGTGTTTTTTGGGTCTTCTTTGAAATCTTTGTGAAACAGATGTTGCACAAAGGGCCATAAAAAAGATAAAAAAGACACGAAGAAAAAGTTTTTTTCCTGAGGAAATTAGCGGGGTTAAGTAATTAATCCCTGTCCCCAAAGGCAGATGGGCCTGATCTTTATTCAATGGGATCCAACAATAAAATACCTTTTGATTCCAGAACAAGCCCGCCTGCTTTTGCGGGCAGTGAACAAGGAATGATGATTTAAGAAGTTCCTTGAACCTTAAACCATGAATCCGCTGGTTAACGGACATGGCCCTGGAACCCTAAACTCCAAACTCCGAACTCCCGGTCCCCAAACCTATCTCTTGCATAGCATGATCCCCGCGGCATATCTTCCGCTGACTCCCTGCCCGTTGCGGTTGGAGAAGAAGGTTTCGGGATGGCACTGGTTGCAGGTGCCTGAGGTTTCAATGTTTTTTTCGCGCAGGCCGGCCTCGCTGAGTTGTATATGGACGGCATTCCACTGGTCGAAAATGAATTTCCCGGGGTTTTTGCCGGGACTGATGATGCCGTTGGTGGTGCCCAGGGCGGTGAGGGTTTCGCGCCGGACATCGTCTTCCACCTCGTAGCAGCAGGGCCCGTTGGAGGGGCCTATGCCTGCCACGATGTTTTCGGCCCGGCAGCCATAGTGCTGGATCATTTTTTCGACAGCCCGGGGGACGATGCGCCTCAGGATGCCGCGCCAGCCGGCGTGGACGGCGGCGATGACGTGCTCCACCGGGTCGTACATCAGCACGGGCACACAGTCGGCCACCTGCACACAGAGGCAGATACGCGCCACATTGGTAACCATGCCATCGGTATTTTCGAGGGCAGTGCGAATCTCGGTGGCGCCTTTTCCGCGGCTGGCGGCATCTACCACGGCTACATTGCCACTGTGGGTTTGCTTGGCAAAGGTGAACCAGAACAGGTCGATGCCTGTGGCAGAAGAAAGTTTCTGGCGATTCTGCAACACCTTGAAGCTGCTGTCGCCCACGTGAAAGCCCAGGTTGAGCCTTGAAAAAGGACCTTCGCTGTATCCGCCTGCCCGCGAGCTGACGAAGTGCCTGATCTCGCTAAAGCCTGAAAGGTTCTGAAAATGATACAGTTCTGTCCCTTGTCGTTCGGTCTTGTCCATTGCCTGCTGGGTTATGAGTTCCAAATATAAGAAAAGGAATGCTACTCTTCGTGATAAATGGTTATTTTTGATCTGGCTGAGATTTTCCCGCAAAGGGAACTTAAAACACTGAGTCTTTTATGAAGAAGATATTTTTAATCACCCTGTGCCTGTTGTTCATTGGCTCGCTTACGGCCCAGAGTATTTTCCTCCCTTCGGGCAGCAGTACCCACGATTTCCTGGAGCGCCTGGAGCTGAAAGGCGGGAAGCACGCCAGTCAGTTTCACTCCTCACTGAAGCCGCTGGAAAGGCGTGCAGCGGTCGGGTTTATGGAGGAGGCCGACACCACCCAGGAAAAACTGACGAATATTGACCGGCATATGCTTTACCAGTTTCTTCAGGCGAATCCTGAATGGTCAGCGCAGCCTTCCGATTCCTCGCGCATGCCGGTGCTGAAGCATTTCTATGCCTTTCCGCAGGATTTCTTCCGCTATCACGATAAGGACTTCTTTCTCTCAGTAAACCCGGTGCTGGAGCTGGCTTTCGATAAAGAGCAAGGCGTGGAGAACCTTCATTACTTGAACACCCGCGGCATTGAAGTCCGGGGGATGATCAACCAGAAGGTGGGCTTTTATACCTTCCTTGCCGAGAACCAGGCGCGTTTCCCTGATTTCGTGCGCCGGCAGATGCAGTGGCACCGGGGCGCCGTGCCCGGGGAAGGCTGGACCAAGGGCTTTGGCGAGGGGGGCGTGGACTTCTTTACCGCCAGGGGCTATATCGCCTTCCAGGCCACCGAAAACATAGGCTTCCAGTTCGGGCAGGACCGCAACTTCAGCGGCCACGGCATCCGCTCATTGCTGTTGTCAGATTATGCCAATAACTATCTTTTCCTGAAAATCAACACGCGGTATAAGTGGTTTCATTACCAGAACCTGTATGCCAACCTGGTGGATTATCCGATCCGCTCGCTGGGAGGAAATGCCTATGATCCCAAATATGCCATTACCCACCAGCTTTCCTTTCAGATCACCAAAAACTTCCAGTTGGGCTTTTTTGAAAATGTAATGGTTGGGGGCTCCGACAGCCTGAATAAAAGAGGAATGGACTGGCATTATTTTAACCCGGTGATCTTTTACCGCGCCATTGAGCACCATGTGGGCGACCCTGACAAGGTGACCGTGGGCATGAACTGGGAATACCTTATTACCCGCGGGCTGGGGGTTTACGGGCAGGTGCTGGTCAACGAGTTTTACCTGGATGATATTCGCAGGGATGTGGACTCCATGCTGGTGCGCATTGGCTTGAGGAAGGACAGAAAATTCACCGATTTTGCCTCCCACCGCAATAAGTTTGGGCTGCAGGTAGGGGTGAAGACGGCCGATATCTTTGGCATCAAGGACCTGGACCTGCAGGGGGAGGTGAACCTGATCAGGCCCTTTGTTTATCAGCACTATGACACGTATGGGTCGGGACTGCGTCCTGCCTCTAGTTACTCACATTACAGCCAACCCCTGGCTCACCCCGTGGGCGCTAACCTGGCCGAGTGGGCTTTTATGGGGCGCTACAGGCCAATGAAAAACCTGGAGCTCAGCACCGCTTTGTTTGCCTATACCCAGGGCAGGGATTTGGACGGAGTCAATTATGGCAGCAATATTTTGCTCGATTACCGCAATCGT
>JAZBOS010000118.1 GCA_036351255.1 Bacteroides sp. | reverse complement strand
TGGTCACCACTTGTCCGTTTCGGGCTTTCACCACATCGTAGCCAACGATATCTTCCGGCTTGTAATCACTGCCTTTCACAAGGATGTCGGGCTGCACGCTTTTGATGAGCTCATAAGGTGTATCCTCATCAAAGAGCACTACCTTGCTGACAAAAAACAGGGAGGCGATCAGGGCTGCCCTGGCCGTCTGGTCGTTTACCGGCCGACCTGGCCCCTTAAGCCTTCTGACTGAAGCATCCGTGTTGAGTCCTACGACAAGCACATGCCCCAGGTCGGCTGCCTTCGACAGGTAGTCGATATGTCCAAGATGCAAAATGTCAAAGCAACCATTGGTGAAGACCACTTTTTTTCCGTGAAAACCCCAGTATTTAACCTGCCGCGAAAGGCTTTCATGATTCCCTGCCTGGATGATCTTTGAATCGATGATTTCTTTTTTTCTGATCATGACGAGCTGGGTTTATTAACGTTCGCTAATTCATTAACGTGCAGTTCAAAGGCTTGTTCAGCCTGTATTAAATTACATCAGGAATTTGTGTTTCTGCTGCACCTTTTTTCCTGACGGTAAAAATAAACCATAAGATGGCGCTGGTGCCTATGATCAGGATCATTTGCCCGGCATGGGTGATGTAGGCATAAGAGGTGGCCGGCTCCGATGCTATGTGGTATAATTGGGTCAGGGTAGCAATGGTGATGAAGTGATAGGTTCCGATGCCTCCGGGAACGGGGGCAAGGATGCCGAGGCTGCCCACGGCAAGCAGGGTGATGCCGGCAACCGGCGACAGATGCGAGGTTGCTTCAATGGCAAAGAAACTGAGGTAGGCGTTCAGAAAGTATAACCCCCAGATGACCAGTGAATAGAACAGAAACCAGCCTTTCCGGCGCATCCTCCAGAGGGTTTTGATGCCGTTAACAAAGCCTCTGAGCTGCCGTCGGAGCTTATATCCAAAACTTTCCGGTTCTGCATCCCTGAGTTTTGACCGGAGCCACCAAAAAAAGCCAATGGTAAGAATCAGGCTCACCCCTCCTGCAATCATTACGATTACCAGGCTTGAAGTCCCCCTTTCCAGCAAGGGCCCAAAGAAAAAGTTATACAAGAAATCTTTCAGGAAATGAAACTGAAAGACAATGGTAAAAAACATGAGCAGGATGAGGGTGATGAGGTCGACGAAACGCTCTGCGATCATCGTTCCTGCGAGGGAATTGAAAGGGATGCCATTGGATTTGCTTAAAACCGCACACTTGGATACCTCTCCCAGTCGGGGGACCACCAGGTTGGCCAGGTATCCTGACATGACGGCATGGAAGGTGTTGCCCAGCCCGACTTTGAACCCCATCGACCTGATCAGGATGTTCCAGCGCATGGCCCTGGCAACATGGCTGAAAATGCCTGCAACCATGGCCATCAGAATCCAGAAATAATTGGCATTCCTGAACTCCTCCATGATCTTGTCGAGATCCTGCCCGCGGGTAACCCACCATAGCAGCAGCAAGCCCAGCGCCAGGAATATCAAAACCCTAAAATATCTGCCTAAACCTTTCACGGAGTAAATCGTCAGGAATAAATAAATCAGAATGAAGTTCTCGTAATGTGTTTTTTAAAGCCCCAAAAGTATCTTACTGCAAATTAGCTGATTGCAAAAGTAAGCATAAAGAAACGGCTACACAAAACAAATCGGCAAAGCTAAAACTTAAATTTGAAAATGACCAAAAAAATCCGTAAATTTGCAAACCATTTTTTCTTTCTAACAGTCAACTCCTTACGTTTATGGAAAAACCCAGAGTACTTTTCGTTCAACAGGAAATCACCCCGTATCTGAAGGAAAGCCACATGGGCCTTATCGGCCGGCATCTTCCCCAGGGTATTCAGGAAAAAGGCAAGGAGATTCGAACGTTTATGCCCCGTTTCGGCAATATCAACGAGCGTCGCAATCAGCTTCACGAAGTCATCCGCCTTTCGGGTATGAACCTGGTGATCAACGATACCGACCATCCGTTGATTATAAAAGTGGCTTCCATCCAGGCAGCCCGCATGCAGATTTACTTTATCGACAATGAAGATTTCTTCCAGCGCAAGTACACCCTTGCCGACAAATCGGGAAAGTATGCCCCCGACAATGATGAACGGGCCATTTTCTTTGCCCGCGGCGTCATTGAAACTGTGAAGAAACTGGGCTGGGCCCCTGATGTGGTTCATTGCAATGGCTGGTTCACCAGCCTGATGCCGCTCTACCTTAAGGTGGCTCTTAAGGAAAACCCCATGTTTTCTGACACCAAAGTGGTTTATTCAGTCTACAATGATGAATTCCCCGGCTCGCTGAATCCTGAACTGTATAAGAAACTGCAGGGCAAGGACATCAAAGCAGAACATATTGCCCAGTATCAGGATCCTACCTTTGTGAACATCAGCAAGGCTGCCATCGATTATGCCGACGGCGTTATTTTCGGCCACCAGGATATTCATCCCGAAGTCGAGCAATATGCCCGTCAATCGAATAAGCCCCTGCTGGATTACCAGCCCATGGAAACCTATATTGAGGCCTTTAACGATTTTTATGATGAGGTATTGGTTAATGAACCCGTTGTTTCAGAATAAATTCTTATAAATTTGCGTTTTGAAACATAACCCTTGTTCCTGACCTTGCTGATTCAAAAAATATCAATGTTGAAAACTCAAATGATCCCCCGTTCAAGCGGGGGTTTTTTCCGCCTTCCGCTTTCCGTTCTGGCTGTATTTTTCCTGCTGCTTTCCTGGCAGTCCTGCACTGAGCCCGATGCCATCGGACTAGACCTGATTGAAGATCAGGCTGGTTTTATGATAACCGATACGGTCAGCATTACCACCTATTTTGAAAAGGATGACACCATCCCGACCAATCTGGGGTATCAAAACCTGCTGGGCATGATGCATGACCCGGTGTTCGGGAAAACCAGGGCCAGCATCCTGACACAGTTTCGTCTGCCTGCCAACGACTTCTCCCTTGGCGAAGAACCCATACTCGACTCCGTTGTCCTTTCCCTGGGGTATACGGGTTCCTTTTACGGAAACGAGGAAACCATACAGACCATC
Source organism: Bacteroides sp. (assembly GCA_036351255.1). Classification (NCBI taxonomy): domain Bacteria; kingdom Pseudomonadati; phylum Bacteroidota; class Bacteroidia; order Bacteroidales; family Bacteroidaceae; genus Bacteroides; species Bacteroides sp. The sequence goes on along the minus strand of JAZBOS010000118.1, from coordinate 6,077 downwards.
AGGGTCTTCGAATTGCTCGATGACATCCCTGATGCCGACACCCTTTACAACAACCAGCCCCTGGCTGTCGATCAGCGAAATATCGGGCAGCGTTTGCTGCGCCCTGCTCCTGCCGACAGTACCCTGATCGATACCCTTTATTTCGCGCCCCATTTTAAAATGAGGCTCTCCGACCGTATAGGCCAGAAGATCCTGGATGCCAATGGCACCGAATATTTTGAGAATATCACCAACTTCCTGGAATATTTCAAAGGAATCATGATTACCGTTGCAGATAATTTCTCCGAGGGAGGATCTATTTTCAACATCAACATGTATTCCCCCTTTACCTACATGGCCATCTATTACCACGAGGCCGCTGACACCGTTCCCGTGTCCAGGAATTACCGGTTTTATGTCAATGACTTTACCCGCCGCATGACCTATGTCGAGCATTTTGACTTCCAGGGCAGTCATCCTGCCATTACTGAACAGCTCAACAACCCCGGGCAAACCAACGACACCCTGCTGTTCCTGAAAGCTCTTGGGGGGCTTCGCACCCGGATCAACCTGCCTCATATTATGGATCTGTCGGAAGTTTCCAGTATTTACATTAACCAGGCAAAACTGATTGTTCCGGTCGACACCAATTTCGTCACGGATAATTTTTATGCGGCTAATAACCTCATCCTGCTGCAAATGTCAGAGGAAGAAGAGCTGGTTGCCCTGAGCGATTACAATATCGGGGCTTCCTACTTTGGGGGCGCCTATAATGAGGACCTGAATCAATACGAGTTCAATATTACGCAGCACATCCAGGAAGTGATTGATGGGAAACTGGAGAATGCCGACCTGGTGCTGCTGATATCGGGTTCAGCCGAAAATGCCCAGCGCGTGGTGCTGAATGGGCCTGGCCGGCAGGAGAACCCCATGAAACTCGAAATCAGGTATACCCAGTTTAATTGATTTTCTCCCCAAAACTTATCCAGAGTTATGTGTGGAATTGTTGGCTATATTGGCCCGCGCGAAGCATACCCGGTATTGATTAAAGGTCTGAAAAGACTTGAATACCGTGGTTACGACAGCGCTGGGATGGCCCTGCTTGATGGCGGCCTGAAGTTGTTTAAGAACCACGGGAAAGTATCATCCCTGGAAGAAAGGCTGAAAGGCGAAGACCTTTCAGGTACCGTGGGAATCGGTCATACCCGCTGGGCCACCCATGGCGAACCCAATGATGTCAATGCCCATCCACATTTCAGTCAGAGCCGCAAACTGGCCATCATCCACAACGGCATCATCGAAAATTACGGCTCGCTAAAAACCGAGTTGATCAACCGGGGCTATGTTTTCCAGAGCAATACCGACACAGAGGTCCTGATCCACCTCATTGAGGACATCCAGCAAAACGAAAACGTCGACCTGGTGGAGGCCGTGCGCATTGCCATGAACTACGTGGTGGGCGCCTATGCCATCGTAGTGATCTCCCAGAGCGACCCCGACCTGCTCATCGCCGCCAAAAAAGGCAGCCCCCTGGTGATCGGCCTGGGCGAGGGCGAGTACTTCATTGCCTCAGACGCCTCTCCCATAGTGGAGTATACGCAGAACGTGGTCTACCTCGATGATGAGGAACTCGCCATCATCCCCCGTAAGGGCGATCTGAAGATCAAGACCATCCGCAACAAGGAAAAAACACCCTATGTACATCACCTCGAGATGCAGCTCTCTGCCATTGAGAAAGGTGGTTTCCCCCATTTTATGCTCAAGGAGATTTTTGAGCAGCCCAAAAGCATCAAGGACAGCATGCGGGGCAGGCTGACCCTGTCCACCGGTGAGGTGGTCCTGGGCGGCATCATCGATTATGAGCAGAAATTCCTCAATGCCCGCCGCATCATCATCATTGCCTGCGGCACCTCCTGGCATGCCGGACTGGTAGGTGAATATCTTTTTGAGGACCTGGCCCGTATCCCCGTGGAAGTGGAATATGCTTCCGAGTTCCGCTACCGCAACCCTGTCATCTACGAGGACGACATCGTCATTGCCATCAGCCAGTCGGGCGAAACGGCCGACACCCTGGCCGCCATCGAGCTAGCCAAATCAAAGGGTGCCACCATTCTGGGTATCTGCAATGTGGTGGGCTCATCCATTGCCCGCGCCACCCACGCAGGCTCTTACACCCACGCCGGCCCTGAAATAGGGGTGGCAAGCACCAAGGCATTTACCGCACAGGTCACCGTGCTGGCCCTGATGGCGCTGGCCATTGCCGACCGCAAGGGCACCCTGTCCAAATCGAGGTATTTCCAGCTCCTCAGCGAGATGGAATCCATTCCCGCCAAGGTAGAGGAAGCCCTGAAAGTCAACGACCTGATATACGAAATATCGACCCATTTTAAGGATGCCCGCAACTTCCTGTACCTGGGGCGTGGCTATAACTTCCCGGTGGCCCTCGAAGGCGCCCTGAAGCTCAAGGAGATCTCCTACATCCACGCCGAAGGCTATCCTGCCGCCGAGATGAAACACGGCCCCATCGCCCTCATCGACGAACAGATGCCCGTGGTGGTGCTGGCACCCAACAAAGGCACCTACGAAAAGGTGATCAGCAACATCCAGGAGGTGAAGGCCAGGAAAGGGGTGATCATCGCCATCGTAACCAAAGGCGATGAAATCGTGAGGGGTATGGCCGACTATGTGATCGAGATTCCTGAAACCGAGGAGATCTTCATTCCCCTGCTGGCCACCATTCCCCTGCAACTGCTTTCCTATCACATCGCTGTGCTGAGGGGCTGCCATGTTGACCAGCCGCGCAACCTGGCCAAGTCGGTGACTGTGGAATAACCCTCCTCCCTCCCGGCTGAGCGGCATTTGCAATGCCGCTCGGAATAAAGGATCATTTGTAATGGTCCAACCCTCTTATTAAATAAAGAACATCGTCTTGCCATTACCAGGCATGGCCTGGCAGAGCTATCAAAATCTGCAGAATTGCAAATTCTGCAATGTTCAGAGCGGAAATGCAATTTCCGCTCAGCGGGGCCTCCTGACCCCGCCGGGTTTACATCAACAAATTTCCTGACCTATCTCAACCCGGGGGGTGGTAAATGCCATGCCCGTTTTCTTCGCCATCTAAGAAGGGGATGGTAATTTTGCAGTGTTCAATTTTCAAACGCAATAAACAAAAAACAATAATCCTCAAAAAATTTAAAACCATGTTGTACACCAATCTGAAGCACATCGAGTCGGCAGCCGAGCATGCCAAAATCATTAACGAAAACGAAAATGTCATGGTCATCTGTGGCCGCATGGGACCCATGTGTATCCCCGTTTATGGCATTGCCGAAGAACTCGAGGAAGAATATCCCCACGTGAAATTCTATGATATGGAATTTGACCATCCCGAGGCTCATGTGATCCGCAACCTCCCCGAAGTACGCGGTTTTATGGGTATCCCCTTTACCATTTATTACAAAAACGGCAAGGTGGTAAAAGCCACTTCGAGCATCCAGAGCCGTCAGCAGATCACTGCCATTATTGACGAACATTTTGCTCAGCCCGTAAATGCATAATACCATGGATGGAGTAAAGCATTATGATGCCATCGTGATAGGTGCAGGCCCTGCCGGACTAACGGCAGGGATCTACCTGTCGCGTGCCCGCCTGAAGACCCTCCTGCTCGACAGCGGCACCGTGGGCGGACAAATGGTGCTTACCCACGAGATCGCCAATTACCCCGGCGTGGAAAGCATGAGCGGCTACCAGCTGGCAAGTATCATGCGGAAACAAGCCAAGGGCTTCGGGTGCGATATCAAATCAAACATTGTCATTGAAAGCATGCAGCTCGAAGGCGAGCTGAAGCAGGTGACCCTGTCAGGCGGAATGGTGTTCACGGCCCATGCAGTGATCCTCACCCCCGGCGGCCGTTCACGTACGTTGGGCGTTAAGGGCGAGGGCCGCTTCAAGGGACGCGGCATCTCCTACTGTGCCACCTGCGATGGCGACTTCTTTACCGATAAGGAGATTGTAGTCGTAGGCGGAGGAAACTCGGCCCTCGAAGAGGCCGTATCCCTGACCAAATATGCCTCCAAAGTGACCGTCGTTCACCAGTTCGACCACTTCCAGGCCTTTGAGCACGCCGTAGAGGAAGCCCGCAGCAACCCGAAAATCAGCTTCATGATGCAGTCGGCCATCGTGGCTTTCAATGGCGAAGAAAAACTCGAAAGCGTCGACATCAAAAACCTCAACTCGGGTGAGATCAGCAAGTTCGCCACCGACGGGGTGTTCATCTTCATTGGTTATGTGCCCAATACAGAGTTCCTGCAAGGGGTGCTTGATTTGAACCAATGGGGCGAAATTATTGTTAAGCCCGATATGTCGACCAGCCTTGAGGGCGTGTATGCCGCCGGCGACAGCATCGTCAAGCGCTACCGCCAGGTCACCACGGCCGTGGGCGATGGCACCATTGCCGCCCTGGCAGCTTCCGGCTTCCTGCACGAGCAGAAAACCCGCAAGCGCCAGCCTGAACTGGTATAACTTAAGAACAGCATCAAAATTTGTAAGCATAACAATGGAACAGGTTCATTCACACAACGAATTTCTTGAAAAGGCGAAAGCCACCGAGAAGGCCTTCCTGCTGCTTTTCAAATCCGATGGGCAGCAGAGCCTCTGTGCCTTTCAGAACCTTCAGCAGGCCCTTGCCGAGCAGCCTGACGCCCCGGTCTTTACCGCCGATGTGGCAAAGGTGCGCGACATCCACGGGGAATACGCCATCACCAGTGTGCCCTCCCTGCTGGTGTTCGATCATGGCAGGCTGAGCAGCGTCATCAAGGGCTGCCAGGACAGCAGCTATTACAAGGCCATCGCACAGAATGCCATCTACCAGGCCAAAGCCCGCGCCGAAGGCAAAGCCCACAAAAGGGTCACCGTCTATTCAACCCCGACCTGCTCGTGGTGCAACACCCTGAAAGGCTGGCTGCGCAAAAACAATATCCCCTTTACCGATGTTGATGTTTCGCGCGATGAACAGGCCGCCCGAACCCTGGTGAACCGCACCGGCCAGCAAGGCGTGCCACAGACCGACATCAACGGGCAGTGGGTGGTGGGTTTCGACCAGAACCGCCTGAAACAATTGCTCGAAATTTAATATCCAAAGGGGATTCCCCGTAAAAACGATATCATCAATAGTAAAAGAACATTACCATGAAAGAACTGCAAGCCGTAAATCAACAAGTCATTCTTGACTTTTCGGACAAGAAAGAAGAACAACGCACCGCCGCCGGCATCATCATCCCCGATACCGCCAAAGAGAAGCCCCGCATGGCCCCCGTGGTCAGCATGGCCGCCATCGAAAACGCCGAGATCAAACCCGGCGACGTGGTCATCTTCAAGCAATACAGCGGCACCGAACTGAAGTTTGAAGACAAGGATTACCTCATCATTCCCTACGCCGACATCCTGGCCAAAGTAGTGGAAACCGAGACGATATAATTAACAACACATGAAAAGAAAAGGCTGTCCCACGTTTTGGGGCGGCCTTTTTTTGTTGCACAGGTTGTGGTTAAGGAATTGCAGCCCGTGACTCCCCCTTTGGATAGCTTGTCTCGCCTCAGGCGAGAGGGTTGGGGGGAGGTTTTTTGGATTGCAGTGCACGATTTTTCTCCACAAATGGACACAAATGAAAAGACCATTGACACAAATATTTGTGGCCATTTGTGTTTTTCTATTTGCGTGGATTTGTGGAATGGGTTTAATGGAACGCGGATGCTACGGATGAACTCCGTTCAGCGCGGATCGGCGCGGATTTTTTATTTTCAACCATACGGCCGCCGCTACGCGGCTTCAAAAAATGATAAAATTTCACAATGACAGCCCGTTGGCTAGCGGATCCGCCGGGAGGCGGACAGGCGAAGCCCAGAAACCAGAAACCAGAAACCTTGAACCTATAACCTGAAACTCGAAACCTGAAACCCGAAACCCGAAACCCGAAACCTTAAACTTTAAACCTTAAACCTTGAACCTGAACCCCGACAACCCTTCAAATCCCTTATCTTTGTAACTGTTAACCAAAACCCAAAACAACGATGAGAAAGCTATTCCTGTCCTTACTGATG
>JAZBOS010000117.1 GCA_036351255.1 Bacteroides sp. | reverse complement strand
GCTGGGACGAGGCATCTCGAATGATGTCAACGGACAGTACCCCTTGGTGGACGGGGGCATTGGCCAGATCCCCCTGGACGAAAAGGGCTTGCCCAAACACCGGCATTTCAATACCGACGGTTTCTGGGGTGGGTTCTGGAACCTCAGCCAGGTATGGGCGCTGGCTTATCCCGAATACCTGAGCGATTACGTGCAGTCGAACATCGACTTTTACAGCCATAGGGGCTGGCTTCACGACGGCCAGGCTGCAGGGGTATATACCAATGGCGTGCAGACCAATTTCCAGGGCTTGCTCATTGCTTCAGCCTATAACAGCGGCATCCGTGATTTCGATTTTGAAAAGGGATATGAAGCTGCCCGCAAGAACGAACTTGAATACAGGGGGCGTGATCTTGGGAATGGAAAGTACGATCTTCACTATTTCGTGAACAATGGTTTTGTCCCCTACAAGGACACCGTGATTTCCAATGGCTGGAGTTTCAATTTTGGCGCTTCCCATACCCTCGAATATGCCTTCAGCTCTTATGCTGTGGCACAGATGGCGAAGGCTTTAGGCAAAACTGAGGACTACGATCTGCTGATGGAACAGGCGGCATTCTACCGTAACATATTTGATGCCGAAACTGGATTCATCCGACCAAGAACAGAGGACGGTGTTTTTATCGCCGACTTTGACCCCATGCGTGCCTGGGATGGCTTCCAGGAAGGCAATGCATATCAGTATACCTGGTATGTCCCCCACGATGTGGAAGGCCTTATCCAATTGATGGGCCGTGAGGAATTCAGCGAAAGGCTCAGCATGACCTTCGAAGAATCGCAGAAAAGCATGTTTGGCGGCAATCCCGGGGAGATTCACAGTTTCTCGGGCGTGGAAATGCTTTACAACCACGGCAACCAGCCCTGCCTCCACCAGCCCTGGCTTTTTAACTATTCAGGGCAGCCCTGGCTTACGCAACAATGGACCAGGGCTATCTGCAATGACTTTTATGGCACAGAGCCTCTGCATGGCTATGGCGTGGGGCAGGATGAAGATCAGGGACAGCTGGGTGCCTGGTTTGTAATGGCCGCCCTGGGATTATTCGATGTGCAGGGACACGCTGCAATGAATCCCACTTTTCAATTTGGCAGCCCCCTCTTTGAAAAGGTCACCATTCAACTGAACCAGGACTACTATTCCGGCGATGAACTTATCATTGAGACTGCCAATAATTCCCTTGAAAATATGTATGTTCAGTCAGCCAACTTTGAGAATGAATCCTTGGAAAACGCATGGATTGACCGTAGCCGGCTGACCCAGGGAGGTAAACTTGTTTTTGAGATGGGCCCTGCCCCCAATAAACAATGGGGTGTAAAAATGCCCCCACCTTCAATGAGTCTTCAGGCTGAGTAGAATGTTTTATTTATTTGCTCCTGGTTTCATAGTTTTTCTCCAGCTGTTGGCAAGTTTTCCATGAGTTGTTTTGTCAGGGCTGGATATTTAGATTAATTTGCATAGGATATTTTCCGTTTCCGGTATAAATCTAATCTGTTAACCTGTGGAAGAGGATCTGGAAAGCTTGCGTACTGAGATTTTGCAATGCAGAAAATGCCCCTTGTCGGCCACCCGTCATCACGTGATCTTCGGGGAGGGGCATCCCCACGCGGGGGTGTTTATCATCGGGGAAGCCCCGGGTAGGGAAGAAGACCTCAACGGCAGGCCTTTCATCGGGAAATCAGGTCAATTGCTCGATAAGATCCTTTATGCCTGCGGCTTCTCCCGCAAGGAACACGTCTTCATAAGCAATATTGTCCGCTGCAGACCTCCTGACAACCGTGCCCCAACCACCGAAGAATCCGCCATTTGCCTGCCCTGGTTGCTGAAACAAATTGAGTTGGTGAACCCGAAAATCCTGGTGTTCCTGGGAGCCACTGCATTTAAGTATATGGCAGGACCCGGGCACCGCATCACCCGTGAACGTGGACAGTGGATGTATTGGCAGGACCGCTGGGCAATGCCGGTATATCACCCGGCAGCGCTCCTGAGGGATCCCGGCCTGAAGCGTGACACCTGGGAAGACTATAAAAAGATTGTGGCCAAATACCGTGAGCTAGTCGATCCCGGGCACTTGGCACCTCATTGCTGAGCAGATCTTTTTTCAGGCATTTTGGATAATCGGAAGGGTGGCAGTTGCCAAAATTTTCCCCATTTTTGTGCTTGACTTTATGCTCATTTCTTTTCCAATAAATAATCTTTTATGAAAAAGCTTTTTCTGCTCTCCCTTATGCTGGCCCTGTTTATGGGCTGTTCACGCAAGCCATCCGGTCCTGTCCATCTCGTGGTGGATGGCGAAACGGCTTATACGATATCAATTCCTGAGGAGCCTTCTGCAGGAGAACTCCACGCGGCAGAATTCCTGCGCGATCACATCCTGAAAATCACTGGCTGTGAAATTCCGATGGTGTGTACCAATGAGCAAGGGGAAGAAAATTCAGTGATCATCACCCAAAGCGGGGAGATGGTCAATGGGGATGCTTTCTCCATTCAAACCCAGGGCTCCAACCTGATTATCCGGGGCGGGAATGCAAGGGGCTGCGTATACGGAGTGGGGGAGGTTCTGGAAAAATTCCTGGGGGTCCGCTACTACAGTCCGCAATATGTTGTAATCCCTGAAACTGAAAATGTCATCCTCCCGGAGATCGACATTCAGGATGCCTCGTCAAACACTTATCGCAATGTGAACGGGCAGTTTACCGCTGACCCCGATTACCGCGACTTCAATCGTCTGCATACCATCGACGATATGTTCGCCCGGGGCTATTACGTGCATACCTTCCATCGCCTGGTTCCCTGGCAGGAATACTTTGCCAGGAACCCCGAATATTTTGCCTTTATGAATGGCAAACGCATCATTGACCAGCTCTGCCTTTCAAATCCCGAAGTCTTTGACCTCGTGGTTGAGAAACTGAGGAAAGAAATGGCTCTTCAGCCCGAAAAACAGGTGTGGTCGGTTAGCCAGGACGACAATTTCTCGTATTGCCAGTGTGAGGATTGCAGCAAGGTCATCGCTGAAGAGGGCAGTCCCGCAGGCCCCATCATCCACTTTGTGAACCGGGTGGCCGATGCCTTTCCCGACAAGGTCATTTCAACCCTGGCCTACCAGTACAGCCGTCAGGCTCCTGTGAAGACCCGTCCGCGCGACAATGTGCAGGTGATGCTCTGCACCATTGAACTGAACCGCAGCCAGCCCATCGCCACCGATCCCAGCAGTGTTTCTTTCCTGAAAGATCTGGAAGACTGGGGCAAGATTACCAACCACATTTATCTCTGGGATTATACGGTCGATTTTGCCCACCAAAGCAGCCCTTTCCCAAACCTGCATATCCTCCAGCCCAACATCCAGCTTTTTGTGAACAACAATGTCAGCGAGCATTTCCAGCAAACCAATACTGGGGTGGGTCACGAATTCTCTGAACTGAAAGCCTACCTGATCTCCAAACTGCTGTGGAATCCCGATGCCGACGTGGAAGCCATCATCGAAGAATTTACCGATGGCTTTTACGGGCCTGCTGGAAAGTGGATCAGGAAATACATTTATGCCTTGGAAAGGGAGATCAAAAAAACGGGCGAGTGGCTCGACATCTACGGACCACCAACCAATTATCAGCATACTTTCTTGTCGGCAGCGCTTATTGAGGAATACAACGGCTATTTCGACCGTGCTGAAAAGGCGGTGGCCAAAGATCCTGAATACCAGCTGCATGTCCGCACCGCCGGACTGCCCCTGCAGTATGCAATAATGGAAATCGGCAAGAACGATATGTTTGGTGAGCGGGGCTGGTACCGCGAAGTGGAGGGCGATTTTGTTCCGCGTCCTGAAATGGTGGCGATGCTGGAGACATTTAACCAGACCAGCCAGCAAGCGCAGGTCTCCAATATCAACGAATCGGGCCTGACGCCCCATGCCTATTATGAATCCACCAAGCGCTTTATTGACGTGCAGGTGGAAGGGAATCTCGCCTTCCGGAAACCCGTCACGGCCGATCCGCTGCCTGCCGAAAAGTACAGCGGGGGCGACCTCTCCTTCCTGACTAATGGCGTCAGGGGCGCCAACGACTATAAGGTTCACTGGCTGGGATGGGAAGGCATAGATTTCTCGCTGATGCTTGATTTAGAAGAAGTTGTAAATGCCTCCCAAATTGAGATCAGCACGCTCTGGGACCCCAAGAGCTGGATCTTACACCCCGTCTCGGTTATTTGCCAGGTATCCGCCGACGGTACAGATTTTTCAATGATCAATGCCATCGAAGTGACTGGCGATCAACATAATGAACCGGTGAACCGCCTGTTTGTCTTTGATGCGCCCGAAGAAAAATTCCGTTATGTGAAGTTTGAAGTAAAAGGCCCGCTGAAATTATTCAACTGGCATCCTTCGGCAGGAGGCGGGGCCTGGGTGTTTGTGGATGAAGTGGTGGTGAAATGAAATTCAAATTAAAAGCCTGATAATGCGGATCTTGCTGCTGATCTTCCTGTTCTTTTTTATGTCCCTTTCGGGAATGGGGCAGCCTTACCGCAATCCCGACCTGCCTGTGGAAGAGCGGGTGCAGGACTTGCTTTCGCGAATGACGCCGGAGGAAAAGTTCTGGCAGTTGTTCATGATCCCGGGCGATTTGGGCGATGATCCGCAAAAATACCAGGCTGGAATCTTTGGCTTCCAGGTCCATACCGCCGGCCATCCCAATGATGTAGCCCAGCAGGGACTTGCCTATGCCCCGGGAAGCAACGCCAGGGAAATGGCAGAAAAGATCAATGCCATCCAGCGTTATTTCCTGGAAGAAAGCCGCCTGGGTATTCCCACCATCCCGTTTGACGAGGCCCTGCACGGGCTGGTCCGCGAAGGCGCCACGGCCTTTCCACAGGCCATCGGGCTGGCAGCCTCGTGGAACACCATTCTGATGTATGAAGTGGCAAGCGCCATTGCCCGTGAGACCCGCTCCAGGGGCATTCGCCAGGTGCTCTCGCCGGTAGTGAACATTGCCGGCGATGTGCGCTGGGGAAGAACAGAAGAGACCTATGGGGAAGATCCTTTCCTCGTGACCGAAATGGGTCTGGCTTTTGTCTGGGCCTTTGAAGATTTGGGCATCATAACGACTCCCAAACATTTTGTGGCCAATGTAGGCGATGGCGGACGCGACAGCTATCCCATCCATTTCAATGAACGCTTCCTGCGTGAGATCCATTTTCCGCCTTTTCAGGCAAGCATCAGGGAGGGCGGAGCAAGGTCCATTATGACTGCCTACAGCTCGGTAGACGGCACGCCCGCCACGTCCAATGACTGGCTGCTCAATAAGGTGCTGCGCGACGAATGGGGCTTCAGGGGTTTTGTTATCTCTGATGCCGGGGCCACGGGCGGCGCCAACGTTTTGCATATGACCGCCGCCGATTATCCGGATGCCACCGCCAATTCAATTCCCGCCGGACTGGATGTCATATTCCAGACCAGCTACGACCATCACGAACTATTTATGCCCCCTTTCCTCGATGGAAGCATTCCGCAGGAAGTGATTGACGAAGCTGTGGCCCGGGTCCTGCGAATGAAATTTGAACTGGGCTTGTTTGAAAACCCTTATGTTGACCCGGATCAGGCCGCCTTTATGAATGGGAACCCTCATCACCGTAGCCTTGCCTTGGAAGCTGCCCTGCAATCGATTGTCCTGCTGAAGAACGATCAGGACCTGCTTCCGCTATCAAAAAATATCCGGAACCTTGCCGTCATAGGCCCTGATGCGGCCGAAGCACGCCTGGGTGGTTACAGCGGTCCTGGAAATAATCCCGTCAGCCTCCTGGATGGGATAAAATCCCTGGTGGGTAACGAAATCAATATCCATTATGTGCCCGGCTGTGAACGGAATCCCCTGGAATTTGTTCCGGTTCCCACAGAGGCCTTGTCCTGCGAACTGAATGGGCAAAAGCAAAACGGCCTGCTGGGCGAATATTTTTCCAATGTTAGCTGGGATGGGCAGCCGGCTTTTACGCGGGTTGACAGGCAGGTGGACTTTCAATGGACGCTTTTTGGCCCTGATCCTGAAAAGCTCAATTATGATTTCTTCTCGGTCAGGTGGACCGGCAAGATTCGGGCGCCCGAAACCGGAACCTGCCGCATCGGCATTGATGGCAACGACGGCTCTAAGCTATATTTGGACGGAAAGCTTTTATTGGACAATACCATCCAAAGGGGCCGAAGGTTCAACATGGTTGAGGTTCATTTTGAGGAAGGCCGAGAGTATAATCTGCAAATAGAATATTCCGAACCCAGGGGCAATGCCTGGTTCCGGCTGGTCTGGGATGTGGGTGTAGAAAATGAGGACAGCAGCCTGGAAGAGGCTGTTGCCCTTGCTGCAAGCAGCGATGTGGCCATCGTGGTGGTGGGCATTGAGGAAGGGGAGTTTCGCGACAGGGCCTTGCTGGGCTTGTCGGGCAGGCAGGAAGAACTGATAAGGAGGGTGGCAGCCACAGGAACGACTGTGGTGGTCATCCTCATAGCCGGTAGCCCTGTGACCATGAATTCCTGGATGGATCAGGCTGATGCCATTCTGGCGGCCTGGTATCCAGGGGAACAAGGGGGGCTGGCCCTGGCCGAAGCCCTTTTTGGCGATTACAATCCCGCAGGGCGGCTGCCCGTGACTTGGCCCGTGCACGAGGGACAACTCCCATTGGTTTACAACCATAAGCCCACCGGACGCGGCGACGATTACATGAACCTTACAGGACAACCCCTTTTCCCCTTTGGCTATGGTTTAAGTTATACCACATTTGATTATTCCGATGCCCGCCTGGAAAACCCTGTTATTCCTATAGGCGATACGGCTTGGGCTTCTGTTAGCATAAGCAATACTGGCGAAAGGGCAGGGGATGAGGTGGTCCAGCTATACCTGCGCGATGAGCTGGCCAGCGTGGCAAGGCCTGTGATGGAACTGAAAGGCTTTCAGCGGGTGCACCTCAAGCCGGGGGAATCCACAAAGGTTCGCTTTGCCATCACCCCCGACATGCTGTCCATGCTGGATAAGGATTTAAGTAAGGTGATTGAACCCGGCGATTTCCGCATCATGATCGGCGCCTCCTCCAGGGATATCCGTCAAAGGCTCATCCTGAAGGTCCTGCCCGACTAAACTTCCCCGAAAGGGTTTAATCCTCTATCAAAAGCAAAAAGACCTTTTTCAGCAGGGAATACGTTTGATCGTAAATGCCTGGACAACGGCTCCCTGCGGGGCCTGCCACATTGAGGGTCCCGGGTCGGGTGGCCCTGATCCATTTAGAAATGGTCTCCCGGTTGGAAGGATCGTAAGGGTCTGCCACCAGCAAAGGCTTTCTGAAATGGGCTGCGCATTCACGGGTCCAGCGTGTGCCCGGGTCGGCTGCCGTGTCCCGGGGAAGCAGGATTAGGACTGCATCGGCATCCCTGACATTCCGTTCCGTCCTGAGCGAACGGGGGATATCAGGCGCCCGCTCACTGTGTTCTTGTTCTGTTTCCCGTAAGGGGAATGCTACTGGAATCGCTCCGCTTTCACAAAGCCTGCCCGGCGGACACCAGCCACCGGTTTGAAGGCCGGTCTCCAAGGCCGCCTTCAGGGCTGCCTGGTCAACGCCAGTTTGCCCCCCGCTTATGATCCTCAAGGGATATCGCATCTCTACCGTTGAAAAAATTATGCGCGGATAAGATTAACCGCCGCTGCAATACCCCAGCAGGATGAAAAGCAGGATGAAGATCAGGACGGTGCTGAAACAACCCCCGCCCAGCTTATGCGCCCCAAAGGCTGCTATGATGGTCCTCCAGAAATTGTTCATAAGGCTGAATGAATGAGTTAATTCAAAGTTAAGGTTTAATTCCGGTTATGCTCCACCCATATCAGTTCAGCCGTCTCATATCCCAAATCGGCGGCAATTTTCAGGTACTGGGCTTTGATGTCTTCAGGAATGGTGGTCCTGCGCGAAAGGATCCACAGGTAATCAAGGTTCCTGCCGGCCACCAGGGCATACTGGTATTCCGCATCCAGGGCGATCACATTATACCCTGTGTAAAAAGGCCCGAAAAAGCTGACTTTCAGGGCAGCCACGTTCTCATCACCCCTGAATTTTGCTTTCCCGATGGCTTGCTGCCATTCGTCTTTTACATAATTATAGCCCTGGTTATCCACCTTTATGCTTCCGTCGGAGTTCTCCGAATATTCGGCCGTGGTATTGTTCAGGTTCCGCTCAAAGCGAAAGTCCAGGCGGGCGACCTCATACCATTTGCCAAGGTATTGCTCCTTGTCGAAAGGACTTACAGGCACCGCCCCTTTTGGAATGCTGGCACACGATTGCAGGATCAGGATGCCCATTACCCAGGCCAGGTAAAGGACAAAATTTTTATGATGTTTTCTGTTCATTTGTAAAAATATTTTGAAGGATGAGTTTATTTGGTAAAACAACTTTTCTTTTTTGAAAACCGTCAGAGCGAAAGTAAGACTATTTTTTCATATTGGTTTTTTTTCAATAGGTTTTGCCGGGGTCAAACAATCAATTGAATGCCGGATGGATGTACTGTTTCCCAAAACATAAGGATAGATCTTGGATGGTATGGGGATATTCCCGGCTTATGGGAATCTTCGAACAGGCTTAGGATTAATACGGAGTTCAGACGTAGTTTATACGGTTTAAACCGTATAAACTACGACCATGGTATGACCCAGGTACGACCCTGGTAGGTTCAGGATTTCCTTGTTTGTATTTTATAATGTTGATAAACACAATGTAAAAAAAGAACAGCTGCCCGGTTTGCGGACAGCTGTTTGAAAGGGGTCACCCCAGGATAATTATCCTTGGGTGAAATGAGGTTTTCTTATCCGTTTATGACTGTTCTTTCATTACGGCAACGGCTTTTTCCACGGCTTCAAAGATGGGCTGGTTGCTGATTTGCTGTCCCACGGCGCGTTCCATCCAGTGGCGGGGAGTGAGCCTTCCAAGGGCAAAGATGCGCTGGGTTTCAGCGGCAAAGTCTTTTCCCTGGTAGTAATCCTCGAGCTGGAACATGATGAGGCGTCCGTAGGGGTAGTTCATCAGATAAAGGGGCGACTGGATCATGTGGGAGTAAATGGCCAGCAGCGGAATGTCGCTTTCGCCAAACACGTCGGCATAATACTCATTCCAGATATCCCTTGCAATCTGGATGACAGCTTCTTTCAGTTCAGCTGCAGTGGCTTCCGGATGGTCGTAGAGCCATTTCCAGACGGTCATGTCGACCAGCGAAACGCCCATCATTTCGTAGTTGTCCCAGAAGACGTCGAGCACGTCGAGGGTTTCCTTCATGGGGTCGTCCTGTTCTATCCCAAGGAACTGCAGGTCGCGGGCCTGGAACATAAAAGCCAGGGCCTCGGTGAAGGCGGTGTTGGGCACCCCGTTGATCATATAGTTGTCGACCATTTGCAGGCTGATGGTTTGCTCTACGTTGTGGCCGAATTCGTGAACGGCAATGTTATAGCCTTTATAGTCCATCCCATTGGGTCCGATGCGGGTGCGCAGGTGTGAGGGCATTTCGCGCATGGAGGCGCCCCAGGCGTGACCCGAACCGCGGGCGGGGTCAACGTCGACCTTGGAGGCGATGAACTCAGCCGTTTCTTTCTGGAAGCCAGCTTCCCTGAGAATCCGGGGCAAGTCATTGTCGAAGTCCTTCGGGGTGGGGTAAAGTTTTTGTGTAATGCCCGTCAGCTCATCTTCCGGGATGCTGCTTCGGGCGGTGAAGCCATCGTACCAGAGATCGAACGGACGAAGGGGACGACCCAGGCGCTCGCTGATGATCTGGGCCACTTCGCGCAGCAGCGGCGAGGAGGCGTATTCCCTGAAAAGGGCATCCACTTCTTCGAGGGGAATCTCCATATCGGCATCGAAGCGGCGCTTGATGTAAGTATCCAGGTTTGGGTAGTAGGGATCAACATTGCGCAAGGCCTGGAAGTTGGCCAGCAGGTGCTCGTAGCGCACCAGGTTTTCCGGCTCGCCTTCAACGGCTTGCCCATCCTGGAAGAGCTCGTTGGTAAAGGGATTCCACTGGTATTCGGGATTGTTGATGACCTGTTTGGGGATGTCCTGGCTGATGATGCGGAGCATCACGTTGTAGAGCATCTCCTGTTTCTCGAGCCCCTCTTCAAGGGCGTAGTTAGATTTTATCTCGTCGCGGATGTTCCAGTGCGCCAGCAGTTTCATGTCTTCGGGGAAACGGGTTTCTCCCGCTTCGTTGAGCAATTGCCCGGCGAAGATGTTGTATTCGGAGATGTAGAGGCGGCCGGCGCTGTAAATCTCGTTCATTTCCTGAAGCAGGCTTGGGGGGACACGTGCGGTAAACATTTCACCCATACGGGCAAAACCCCATTGGCGGGCATCCCAGTCGGCGCCAAGCTCGTTTTTCTCCTCCAGGGAGTAATAGGGAAAATTCAGGGCTACCATAAAGGCCACCTGGTTGTTGTAAAGATCTTCCTGGAGGTGTGCTGTTGGGCTGTACGCGCCAAAGATCTGGTCGAGCTTGTGAATGGGACCGCGATCTTCGTGGATCTGGCGGTTTAGTTCGATGGTCAAACGGTTAAAGTAACCGTAAATGTTCTCGAAGTAATTGGCCAGGCGGTCGAACATCAGGTCGAGTTCAGCCGGGTCGGAGATGAAGTTCTCCATGACAAAGGCTTCGAAGTCTTCCACGCTGCCATCGCTGGCACGCCAAAGGGAAGCGGCCTGGCTGAGGCCGCGCTCGATGCGAAAACGGGAGGCTTCGCCGTGGGAATCGATCAACGCATCTGTCAGGGCGCTGATGGTTTGTTCACTGACGGGACTGGTGTCGTCGCTTTGCTTTTCGGCAACGCGGTTGCAGGCCAGCATTAACAATGCAGGCAGGAGTATGACAAGGATTTTTTTCATAATAATGATTTTGGTTGGGTATTGTTAAGGGCAAACCTAAGAAAAATATTTTATACTTTCTTTTTTTTCAGGAAATTGAGGTTGCCAGGATAGTCCCGGAGGCTTAGCTGAGGCCGGGGGAGATTTATGAATACGATTCAGGGTGCTGAGATCCGGAATAAAAGCAAATCCCCGGGGCGTTTTGAAGGTATGCTTCATGAACCATTATTTGAAGGCTTCCCTGACCTTGTCAAGAAGTTCGTCAAATATCAAGGGGTTGGTGGCAATGATTTCCCTGCCAAACACAGGATTGTCGCCACCGCAGAAGTCGGTCACCAGTCCTCCGGCTTCCCTTACGATGAGGGCACCCGCGGCCACGTCCCAGGGGCTGAGGCTGTATTCGAAGAAGCCGTCGAAACGGCCGCAGGCAACATAGGCCAAATCAACGGCTGCGCTGCCCATGCGGCGCACCCCGTGTGAGTTGCGCAGGCACCAGGTGAAAAGCTTCATATATTGGTCGAGGCGGCTGTAGTCGTAATAGGGGAACCCAGTGGCCAGCAGGCTGTCGTTGACTGTGGGGGCTTCAGAGACGCGGATGGGTTCATCGTTGAGGAAGGCGCCCTTGCCCTTGACCGCCCAAAAACATTCATCCTGATTGATTTCATAAACCACCCCCAGGAGGATCTCCTTGTCCTTCATCAGGGCGATGGAGATACTGAAAACCGGAACCCCGTGGATGAAGTTGGTGGTGCCGTCGAGGGGGTCAACGACCCACTGCAGGCTTTCGCCCTGTTTGTCAATGGTATTCTCTTCCACGATGAAACCAGCTTCAGGTAATAGTTTTTGTAGCCCTTCAACCAGTTGCTTCTCGGCAGTTTTATCCACGTAAGTGACGAAGTTGTGGATGCCTTTGCTTTCTATCTGGTGGTGTTGCAGCCGGTCCACTTCCTTTCTTATAAATTCGCCGGTTCCCTTCGCAAGGTCATAAACCTGGCGGCAAAGCCTTTCAGGATCAAGATTCTGTTGGTTTGGTTTCATATTAAATAAACTCCATCCTCATCCATATGGTTCAGTACGACCTCCTGAATTTCATTGATAAGCCCGGGATCGTAAGGTGTTTTAACCTTGATGTAGTTATCAGTGAAACCGTGCATATAGCCCTGGGTGTTGTCTTTTTCCCAGAGTACCCGGGCCTTATAGCCTTGGTTTTCCAGATAAAAGGCCTGCTTCTTCTGATTCGAGAGCTGCTGCATCCTTTGGGAGCGCTGATGGCGGATGGCTGGTGGTACACTTTCCTCGATTTTCAGGGCGCGGGTATTCTCGCGTTCGCTGTAGGTGAAGACGTGGATATAGGATACTTCGGTGCTTTTCACAAAGCGCAGGGATTCCTCAAACAAGGCATCGGTTTCAGCGGGGAAGCCCACGATGAGGTCAGCTGCAATACAGGCATGAGGCATCAGGGAACGGATCTTTTCGACCCTTGAGGCAAATAAGGCCGTGTCGTAGTGCCTGCCCATGGCCTTGAGCACGGCATCGCTGCCCGACTGCAGGGGGATGTGGAAGTGCGGCATCAGTTTTGGTTCTGCAGCCACCAGTTCAATGATCTCATCGTGAAGCAGGTCGGGCTCAACAGAGGAGATCCTGATGCGGTCAATGCCATCCACTTTCACAAGCTCCTTCAGGAAGTCATAAAAAGTTTCGTTGTTCAGTTTGCCAAAATCGCCGATGTTAACGCCCGAAAGCACGACCTCTTTCATGTTTGTGCCGGCAATAGCCCTTGCCGTTTCGAGGGTGGCGGCTATGGTGTTGCTGCGGCTGTGTCCCCTGGCCAGTGGAATGGTGCAATAGCTGCAGAAGTAATCGCAGCCGTCCTGAATCTTAAAAAAGGAACGGGTGCGGTCGTCGGACGACCAGGAAGGGACAAAAGCTTCGGGCTCATGCACCTGCACCTCAACGGGGGCTTCTGGTTGCCGGCTTTTTTCCATTCCCTTGATGTGTTCGAAGAGGTTGAATTTGTCGGCATTGCCCAGCACCACGTCCACGCCTTCAAGGGATCTTAGTTCCTCGGGATTGATTTGCGAGTAGCACCCTATGACCGCAACGTGGGCGTTAGGGTTGTTCTTCATAGCTTTCCTGATCAAGGCCTTGCAGGTTTTCTCTGCGTGCCTTGTTACCGTACAGGAGTTGATCACATATATGTCGGCTTGTTCCGAAAAGGACACCTGCTCATATTCCTCTCCACCAAACTGCCTGCTGATGGACGAGGTTTCCGAGAAATTGAGCTTACAGCCCAGGGTATGGAAAGCGATTTTTTTCTTTTCTGACATAAGCATGCAAAGGTAATCATTCCTGATCTTTTCCCAGCAGGAAGGTCAACGGTCTGTGGAGACGGTCGCGCCAGAAGGCTTCATTATGGTCATGGCCTTCAAAGGTCAGGGTGATCCAGTTCTGGCCGCTGGTATATCCGCTGGCTTCCACAATGGAATCGACCCTTGCCTGGAAGGGATGGTAAAGGGAATCGAGATTGATGGTGCCGTGATCGAAATAAAGTTTATGGGTGTCAGGATCGGGAAGGTTCCCAGGCAAGTATTCCAGAAAAATCCCATCCAGGGCAGGCCAGTGGGTGGAGATGCACCCGGCCCCTCCAAAAACATCTGGATATTTCATTAAGGCATAAAGCGAGATCAGCCCACCCATGCTTGAACCCATGATGAAGGTGGATGAGGCCTCCTTTTTGGTGCTGTATTCCTTGTCGATGAATGGCTTTAGCTCTTCAACAATGAATTTCAGGTATTGGTCGGAAAGCAGTTCTTCCTCTGATTGTGCGGCTTTGCGCAAAGCAAAGATCTGATCGCTGGGCTCGTTGGGCATATATTCCTGGAAACGTTTGGGGGAGTTCCAGATTCCCACCACGATGGCGGGCCTAATCAGATCCTTATCCAGAAGGCTTTGCATGACTGAATCCGCCTCCCAGGCAATACCTCCATAAGCAGTGGTTGCATTGAAAACGTTTTGCCCGTCGTGCATATATAAAACGTCATATTCTTTATTGGGGTCATAATCCGGGGGGAGCCAGACTTCCACGTTTCGTGACTCAATCCATTGGCTGGGAAAATCATTGTGATATAAAATAACTGGTTCTGTCGGTTTTTGCTTTGAACTGCAGCCAAGGACAAGGGAGGCGATGATGCTCAATGCAGGCCAAAGAACAAGGGCAGGTAATTTTGTTTTCATTATTTTATAGATGTTTTTCATGAAAAGGAGTGTTAAAGTTATTTTATTTTTTTGAAAATATTTTTTCTCCTATTATTTGAAAATGAATTAAATGGCTCTTCCCTTTTTTACCGTAATTTGTTTGAAAAAAAAATTTAATTTTGAAATTCCGTTTTCAAGAAAAAGATGTTTGCGCTAATCATACGATCAGGCAATGAAACTACTTCAACAAAAGCTCTCACAATATAATCTTCCTCAACAGGCCAAAGCTCTTGGCATCTACCCGTATTTCAGGGCCATTGAATCAGATCAGGATACCGAAGTCATTGTAAATGGCAAGAAGGTGCTGATGTTCGGTTCCAATAGTTATCTTGGGCTGACGAATCACCCTGAGGTTAAGGAGGCATCGAGAAAAGCCATCGAGATATATGGGACAGGTTGTGCCGGGTCAAGGTTTTTGAACGGGACGCTGGATATCCACCTGGAGCTGGAAGAGAAGCTTGCCCGTTTTGTTGGGAAAGAAGAGGCGCTGGTTTACAGCACGGGCTTTCAGGTCAACCTGGGGGTGGTGCCTACACTGACCGGCCGCAATGATACCATTCTGCTGGATGATGCTGACCACGCCTCCATCATTGAAGGAAGCCGGTTGGCGTTTTCAAAAGTTCTGAAGTTTTCCCACAACAATATGGAGTCGCTTGAAAACAAACTGAAGCTTTGTGATCCGGGAACCCTGAAACTTATCGTTGTGGATGGCATCTTTTCGATGGAAGGGGATATCACAAAATTGCCTGATATTGTAAGGCTGGCCAACCAATATAACGCCTCCATTATGGTTGATGACGCTCACGCGCTTGGGGTGATCGGTGAACACGGCTCGGGCACTGCATCACATTATAAGCTGACGGATGATGTAGACCTGATCATGGGCACTTTTTCAAAGTCGCTTGCATCAATAGGCGGGTTCATTGCTTCGGATGCTGCTACCATAAATTTCCTGAAACATCACTCGCGTCCCCTTATCTTCAGTGCAAGCATTACCCCCGCTTCTGCCGCCAGTGTGATCGCTGCCCTTGACATCATCAAGCGTGAGCCCGAACGTATTGAAAAGCTATGGGAACTCACCCGTAAGGCTTTGGAAAGTTTTAAAAGGCTTGGCTTTGATACGGGCAGGTCGGAGACTCCCATTATTCCACTGTATGTGCGCGATGATTACAAGACCATGCAGATGACCCAGATCTTGCTGGAGAAGGGCATTTTTGCCAACCCCGTGCTTTCGCCTGCCGTCAAAAAGGAAGATACCCTGATCCGGTTTTCTTTGATGGCCACCCATACCCATGAACAGCTGGATTATGCCATTGATACCATTGCCAAGGTGGGTAGAGCGTTTGGGGTCATTGAATAAAGGAATAAATCTGCAAATCGTCCCCCATGAGAAAAGTGATCTTAATCACCGGGGTTTCTTCCGGTTTTGGAAAAGCCATAGCCCTTGAGCTAACGAGGCAGGGGCATGTGGTATATGGCACCAGCCGGCGCGATGGAATAAAAACCGAAGAAGAAAGGTTGCTAAAAGCAGATGTGACTCGTGCTTCGGATGTGGAGCAAACAGTAGAGGAAATTGTGGCACAGGAGGGCCGGATTGATGTGCTGATCAATAACGCGGGTTTTGGACTTGCTGGGGCAATAGAAGACTACAATGAAGAAGAAGCCCACCTTGAAATTGAAACCAATCTCCTGGGAGCCTACCGTTGCAGTAAAAGCGTTTTACCCCATATGCGCAGGCAGGGCGCAGGAACCATTATTACCATCAGTTCAATAGCCGGACTTTTCGGGATTCCTTTCCAGGGATTTTATTCGGCCAGTAAATCAGGGCTGGAAGGATTGATGCAAGCCCTGCGATATGAGGTTTCTCCTTACGGAGTAAATGTGGTTGTTGTCAATCCCGGGGATTTTAATACAGGATTTACTGTTAACAGGAAAATGGTAGCGAATACTCGCGAAAGTGACTATAAAGATCGTTTTCTGACTACCCTGGAGGTCATTGAAAAAGACGAAGGGGAAGGGTTGAGGCCTGAGATCCTGGCAAAGAAAGTGGCCTCCATTGTCAAAAAGCGAAATCCAAAGCCCCGCTATATTGTGGCTTCGTTGGATCAGAAGCTGGCCGTGGTTCTGAGTAAAATTCTGCCTTCCAGGTTATTTTTCCGCATCATCGGGAGCCACTACAAGGTCTGATAATGCAGGCCGGACCTTCATCAATGAATGGCATGGGTTTTGCTAGAATAAAAATGGCCAGAGACATTCCTGGAACTCATTTCTTTTTTCTATTTTTTGGGTGGCAATGCGAAGGCCTTAAGGCTTTCGGGAAGTTGGCTGAAGTAAAGGTTTGGAGCAGGAACAACGCTGGGTTGCCCAAGTTCCTCAAGTATTTTCCCGCCTTTTTCAGGATCCAGCAAAAAGGCAGAAAAAGATTCTGCGAGGGCAATGTTCTCCGCTTTGGCAGGGATGGTCATTCCATACACCATCGGC